>NZ_JBHTBX010000009.1:0-158267 GCF_042665135.1 Hydrogenophaga bisanensis | reverse complement strand
TAGTCGCCTCGGTGCTCCTGCACCATGCGCACGGCGCGCTCGCGGACCTCGGGTGAGAACTTGTTTGACTTTGTCATGGCTCCATATTCTCAGACGTTGGAGCCTCCTCAATTCCCGGGGCGGTTCAAACACGATGTGGCGAAGCACTCTCAGGATTTTCAGCTGCTGCGCTCTTTCCTGGGGCGGCGGCGGCTCGGTGTTGGCTCCTTTGAGGACGTCTTGTGAAGCTCCTCTGTCTACAGCCCCGCTCTCGGCTACGCCGGTTGCGTCGGCCTTCAAGCCCCGAGACCTGAGCTGCGGCAGCAAGCCCTCTTCCCCGGGATAGTGTTCTGCATAGAAGGCATCGAAGGCGCCCAGAACACGGGTGACGACATCATGAACTGTCCGAATGGCCAGTCTTTCAGGCACCCCCAGCAAGTGGCCGGCGGCCAGTACCGCCTCGGGCGTCACCTGATCCAACCGAACGACTTCCTGCGACAGGTGAATGGCCAGCGGCACGTGTGGCCACAGGCCATGGTCATCGGCGAACGCGCGCGTGTGGTAGACCCCTGTGGCCAGCAAGTCATAGTGCGGTGACAGGTCGACGCGCCCCGGGCTGACCAGGAACGACAGGTTCTTCAAGTGGCAATCGTCGTTGGCCACCAACAGGTTGAAAACCAGCCATCGAAAGAGCAGCACAGGTGTCGTGAGCTTGTCCGAGCAAGCCTGTGAAATCTCTCGCAAGACCTGTACGCTCTTCCCGTACTTGAACACGCGCGATTTGTTGAGCAGCTGGCACGCGTCGATGACGTGGACGCGCTGTACATCGGGAGGCCTTTCGGCGGTCTGTGGTGCAAGCTCGGCCGGGTCAAATCGGCGATCGAACCGTTCGATGGCGTAAACCGTCTGAGGCACATGCAAGAGCTCCACCGTCGGCACATCAAGCCGGGCCGCGTGCGCCAGCTTCATGGTGAGCCATTCCAGGTAAGCCGATGCGGGGTAGGTTTCGCTGGAAGGATGGTCTGGCTTGAGGATGTGCGTCGACGGCGTGGAGCCCACAGGCTCATAGATGTCCTGGCCCTTGAGCACCGCCAACATCTTGTGTTGTGCGCCTGCCAAGGACATTCGCTTGGGTGCTTGCTTCGTCAGGGTGGAGCGTGGCAGTTCCTGGATACGCTGGCTCAGCTCTTCATAAGGCAGTGCCTTCAGAGCACGATGCGCCGGAGGCTCCTGACCCTCGGGGAGCAGCGTCAACGAACCTGCAGACTCGGCTCCCAGGTATTCCAGCAGCGCAAAGGCATCGTCGTGATTGCGCAGCTTTGCATCGGCGGCGATGAGCTCCCGGAGCTTCTCTTCGGGCAACAGGTTGTCGAAATACCATTGCACCGGGCGTAGCGTGGCGCCATCACGGTTCAGCAGCTGGGTGCGAGGCAGCGCGGGGCAAAGGTCGAAGCTGTCCTCTCGGGTGGCCCATGACGGCAGATACGCAAGCGTCCAAAGGTCTTGGTCCTCATGAAGGGTGGCCACTTGCACCTGATTGATGAAGATTGTGAGGCGTCGTCCTCCCTGAGGCAGCTGCTCTGTCTCTGCATCAGGCATCGGGGTCTCCTGTCGCAGGGTCGGCCTCTATTGACCCACGGTCGTTCGCCGGGATGGGGCGCTTCTGGTTCGTTCGTCTCCTTGGGTTGGTACGAAGCGCCTGACGCGACAAGGCCTTGCTCATCTCGTCTCTGTAGGAAGCCCCTTCGGAGTCCGGAAGCTCCAGGGCAAGCTTCACCCCAAGGCGATGCAACAGTTGCAGGACCATGCCCATCTGGATGGTCGCCTTGCCATTTTCCAGGTCAGTCATGAACTGCTTGCTCACCCCAGCGGTGAGTGCGAAGTCGTCGATGCGAATACCTGCCCGCTTGCGCAGCGTTCTGACGGCAACGCCGGCGTCCAGTACGGAGGTCAAAGTGATGTTCATAAATATTCCTGCACTCATGGGAACCATCCCTGAAAATCCGCGGGATGCGCCAAAAAATTCCTTCGAACGAAGGAATTTTTAACAAGTCAGTTCGTTCTGTCAACCAAGTTCCTGCGATAAAAGGAACATACTCATGTTTTCTATACCCAGTGGCTACATTTCCTACGAATCCAGGAATATTTCGGGTGGCGGTCCAAGGTTGAGGCAGTGCCGCTGACGGCACTGCTTGGCCTGGGCCGGGGCCACGACCAGCCGCAGCGTGCTCACCCGCTACCGGGGAAACGCACTTCCGCATGGCTGGGCAGCTTTTGCATGCACGCTTCAAACAGGGGACTCTGCAGCCAGTGGGTCAGCCACGCCTGGACACGCGCGAGGGGTAGCGCGTTGAACCACGCCGGGTCCACGGCGGCGAATTGCCTGACGAAGGGGAAGATGCCGATGTCGGCCGCGCATGGCTGTGCGCCGCCCAGAAAGTCGTGCTCGGCCAGGCAACGCTCCAGTTCATGCAACAGCACGGCCACCGCTTGCTCACGGTGGAAGGTGCGCCTGTCGGTCGTCGCCGTGTCTGTGGTGTCCTGCGTGAACCGTTCGGCGTACTTGTAGCGGTCCAGGTGGTGTTTGAAATCGCCGTCGTTGCGTTGCAGAAGCTCCAGGTTTTCCGGGGTCTGCGCCCTGCTCCACCAGGCCTGTGCTTCGGCATCTGCGCTTTCATGGGTCAGTGCCCATTGCACGATGTCCCAGCTCTGCTCCAGCACCTGGCCACTGGGCAGCACCAGCACGGGCACCGTCCCCTTGGGTGAGGCAGCCAGCATCGCGGCGGGCTTGTCGCGCAGGACGATCTCATGTGCGTCGAATGCGATGCCCGCCACCAGCAAGGCCATGCGCGCGCGCATGGCGTAGGGACAACGGCGGTAGGTGTAGAGCAGGGGGCGTGGCGGCTCCATGGCAGTGATCAGGTGGCAACCATCAGGTGTATTCGGGCAAGCCTATATTGTCGGGACTGCACGGAGAACGTTTTTTGGCATGAACAGAACATCGGTGGTCATCGTGGGCGGTGGCCTGAGCGGCCTGTATGCGGCCCATCTGCTGGAACAGGCTGGCCTGCACGACTATGTGGTGCTGGAAGCCCGCACCCGACTGGGCGGGCGGCTGCTGTCCGAGTCGGCGGGCGAGGCCCGTTTTGACCTGGGGGCCACGTGGTACTGGCCCGACATGCAGCCGCAGCTGGATGAGGTGATCCGCCAGCTGGGCCTGCGCACCTTCCGCCAGCATGAGGCCGGCATGATGGTGTTTGAGCAGAGCGCGACAGCGCCCGTGCGCCGCTTTGAGGGCCTGCAGGGCGAATTGGCGCCGTCGCTGCGCATTGACGGCGGCATGGCCCGCCTGGTGGATGCGCTGGCGGCGCGGGTGCCGGGCGAGAAGATCCGAACGGGTCATGTCGTGCGCCGTATGCAGGCATTGGATGAGGCACACACGCTGGTCGAGTCGATGACGGACGATGGGCAGGCGCACGCGTTTGTGGCCCACCATGTGCTGCTGGCCATGCCCCCGCGTCTGGTGGTGGAACGCATCGGGTTCGAGCCACCCTTGCCCGACCCTCTGGCCCGCGCCTGGGCCTACTGCCCCACCTGGATGGCGCCGCATGCCAAGTACGTGGCGGTGTACCCACGGCCTTTCTGGCGGGCGCAGGGGCTGTCGGGCGGCGCACGCAGCTACGCCGGCCCCTTGGTCGAAATTCACGACGCGTCTGCCGCTGATGAAGGCCTGGGGGCCATCTTCGGCTTCATCGGCGTGCCCGCCGCCACCCGGCAACGCCTGCCTGCCAAGGCACTCATCGATCTGTGCCGCGCACAGATGGGGCGCCTGTTCGGGCCAGAGGCCTTGAACCCGACGGCGGAGTGGCTGAAGGACTGGTCCACCGACGCCTTCACGGCGACGCCTGCCGACACCGTGTCTGCGGGTGGTCATGCCACGGCCCCGCCGGCTGCCCCGGGGGATGGCCCATGGCATGGACGGATCACCGGCATTGCCAGTGAATGGTCGTCGCTGTTTCCTGGCTATGTGGCGGGGGCGATTGATGCTGCTGCGGAGGGGACGAGGGCGCTGTCAATCAGCTAGTCGGAAGGTCACACTCATTGGCTGACTCCCCTGGTGTGACTCGTACGCTACTCGTCCGTGGTAGGTGAATGGTGCCGCTTTGGAGCCAACAAGTTTTTGAACACGCACGAAAAGGTCACGGTTAATGCCACACTCCGCATGATGAGTGATCTCATCACCACGAATACTACTGGGAACAGTTGAAGAGCAGAAAATGCGCTTATGTTTCCGGTAGGAGTACGTGACATGAGTTCCAGTTGCCCGGGTTCAACTACTTGCTTAGCAGTAGTGGAATCTCGTTAAACATCAGGGTTGGGCCATGGTCAAAGCAAAAGACGCCTCGCTGAAGCAGGTGGTGGTAGTTGAATGGTCATTCGCCCCTCTGCCCTAAGATACAAGGTTACTCTTTATATGCCGACAGACATGGTGCCTAGCCATTAGCAACCACGTGTGTGGAGCAGCGAACTGCAGAAGTAGCAGCTCAAGTCGGGAGAGAGTCCAGACATCCTTAAGAGAGTGTGATGCGGCTAGCAGAGCATGTTGACGTCAGTGTGGCCATGTCCGAACAAAGCATATAGTGCTATCGTACTCGGACACCATGCTACAAGACCTTCTCTCCGTTGTTTCTTCGAGCGACACTGGCTGTTAGCCGATTCACAGACGGTTGCAGAAAAAGCACTGGTATCCAGAGATTTCTCAGCTTTTAGGTACGTCTACAAGGATTTCGAATGAGTCGATATGTAAATCTTGATGCAATGATTCCGAGAGCCGATTTCGCTGTCTTGCCTGACGATTCAGAGCAAGGCCTGTCCGCTGATAAATTTGAAACCGTACATCTTCAGTCCCTCGGAGGTGACTCGCTAATTCTCCCCAATCTTAGAAAACCAGATTTTCAGCGAGAAACAAACCACTGGTCGCCAGAACAAGTTGTTCAGCTAATAGAATCTTTTGTCGACAATGAGTTAATTCCCGCCGTAATTCTATGGCCATCTAAGCAACATCTCTTCGTAATTGACGGGGGACATCGACTGAGCGCGCTTCGTGCGTGGATAGAAGACGATTATGGCGATAAACATATTTCGGTTCAATTCTTTGGACCAAACATATCCGATTCTCAGAAGCGTGCGGCTCAAACCACAAGAAGACTTGTAGAAAAACGTATAGGTTCATATCAGTATCTCAGGGGTTTGCTCACTGCTAATGCAACCCCTGATTCAGACTCACTAAGACGAGCCAGCAACATGGCGCGACGCTCGCTGCGGGTGCAATGGGTGGAAGGCAATGCAGAAAAAGCCGAAAGCTCTTTCTATAAGATAAATACACAGGGAACACCGCTCGACTCAGTTGAAGAACTACTAATCAAAAACCGGAGAAAAAGCACTGCGATCGCTGCGCGGAGTATCATTCGTGCTGGCTCAGGCCACAAATACTGGACCCGCTTTTCGTCCGAGTTCAAAAGGGACATAGAGCAAAACTCAAAGGAAGTTTTTTCGCTTCTATTTGAGCCCGATACACAAAACCCTGTCAAAACACTAGATCTTCCATTCGGTGGAAGTGCTGGAATACGTTCAGCGCTTGAGCTTCTAATAAGCTATGTCCAGTTCGCGACCCGAACTCAGCAAGGCGTTATTGAGATAGACAAACTAAATGACGACGAAGATGGTAGCGAAACCGTCAAGGCTTTGAGACAGACGTTAAAATTAACCAGCAGAATCACCGGCAACAAGGATGGGAGCTTGGGGCTGCACCCAGCAGTCTATTTCTATGGCCCAAGTGGACGACACTCCCCATCTTTATTCATGGGAATTGCCTTTCTAATCGCAGAGAAGTTGGCAAATAACGATGTAGCATTCTTTCGCATTTTCTCAAAGGCCAGAGGAGAGATGGAGCCATTTATTATTGCAAACAAGCGCCTTCTTGCATCAATAGCTCAGCAGACCCGAAGTACAAAACGGGTAGAAGTAATTGCCAAGCTTTTTGAAACAATGATTCGAAGATTTGCGAACGGCGAAGTGATGACTAGAGAAGATCTGGTGTCTGCAGCAGGCCTCAAATCTGAAGTCTTGTTGTCAGAGAATGAGGTCGATCACGCTGCAATAAGATTCAGCGATGACACAAAGAGTGCCACTTACATCCGTCAGGCGCTTGCCTCTGCATTGAAGTGTCCTGAATGCTCAGGATTCTTGCATCCTTCGAAGTCTGTGTCTTACGATCACAAAATTCGAGTAGCAGATGGCGGAAATGGGAGTGACGAGAACTGTCAACTGATGCATCCGTACTGCAATCAAACCATCAAGAACTAGTTACTAGCTTTACAAAATCACCAAAAGTGAGTATCCAATTTTTCTGAGACTCCGTATATGTAGCCCTCACCGAGGAGGTAGCTACGAGTTGAAGGCCTTTAACTTTCATTTCGGAAGTTTGATTTTCCGATATGGCGGGCTCAAGTGTGATTAGGTGCTTCGTTGGGATTCTGTCTGCCTCCGACAAGACCTGACGCCATCGGTCTTTGCATGTAGTTTTTGCGGCAAGCATCCTCAAGGGCGGTGATCCCACACTCAAATCTCGATATGATTTCACACTTGGAAAGAGGAAATCAGGACGCGAATTTCGCTCGGTTCTTGCACCACGGACATACTTGACACCGAGCGCCTTCAAAGCAGCCTCGATGTGATTCTCAAATGCATGCCCGACCCGTGATTTCCTTCGATTTTGCACCGAAAGAGAGAAGGAAATAAACTCATCAATTCCAGCGAATCCGCTCTTTATTTTTGATTCCAGAATTCTCTTTTCAAAGGCCCGGAAAATTCTTTCCTCCTGTTCCATCCATGATTCCAAAGCAAAATCGGGATCATCATGCACGGTCAACTCGTTGTCGAGACTGAGTCGAGCAAAATCCGAAAAGTCTTTGGTACTTGGAAACTGGCCCTTAAATTTCTCCACCGCCCGCTCTGCCAAATCATCAGCAGGTTCCACTGCTTGAATTCCCAGAGCCTCCAACAGGTAAACCCTAGTCAAATCAAGCGTTTTCTTACTAACTGAATTATCAATCTCCCACGCAGCATTGTTTAACTTTAAGTCGAACAAGTGGCATAGGCGACGCTGATGCACCGAACCAACGCCAGCAAAGATAATAAATAGCGTTCCATCAATTGCCTTGGCAACTATACACAGATCACCCGCACGCAAATTTTTGGTAACGCTGTTGCTCTTGTAATAAAGGCGATATTCAGGCGATCTACCAGTTTTATTGAGTCTAGTATCGTAGTATGTGACCTCGTCGATTAAAGATTCCGGCTCGCCTACATCCTCAAATTTTATATACCTAGCTTTATATCTAATTTTCTCCGCCCCAGGGTTACCGAGAATTGCAGTGAATTTATTAGATCCAATTTCGTGCTGATTTGATGCCTTTGTTGCATCAACTGCGCTTAGAAGTTTGGCGGCAAATCCAGAAAAATATGACGACATCTTTGTCATTTCTCTTTCCCCTGCACTTCCATCCAATCACCTCCATCCACTATCCACTCAGAAATCTGATTTATCGTCTCGGCAATATCCGAGTCTTGACCTTTCAATGCACACTCCCAGATGACTGCAACGCGCCAACCAGCACCAAGTAGTGCTTTCAAGCATCTTTCGTCCCGGCTCTGATTCTCTCGAATTTTTTTGATCCAAGAGCCAGTGTTCGTGGAGGGGGTTTTAAATAATCTGCACGAGTGACCGTGCCAGAAGCAGCCGTTCACAAAAATGACTGCTTTATGCCGAGGCAGGACGATATCTGGTTTACCGGGCAAATCTTTCCGATGCAAACGGAAACGGAAACCTAGTTGGTGAAGCAAGCTCCTAACCAAGAGTTCAGGCTTGGTGTTCTTCCCTCGAATACCGGACATCATCCGGCTTCGTGTCGCCGCATCAACGATGTCGGTCATTTTTCAGATGCCTCAGGCGACCATTCGTTCATCAATCACTTGATTCAAAGACCCCAGAATCATCGGTTGCATCGCACGAGCCACTGCTTCCATAACAGGCACTACAACCGAGTTACCAAACTGTTTGTAGGCACGGGTATCAGACACCGGAATTTTGAATGAGTCCGGGAAGCCCATCAAACGAGCGCACTCCCTAGGGGTCAGTCGTCGCGGGTTCTTCTTGCTGCCTTGGCTCACAAGGATCTCCGAGCCGTCCTTGTAGTAGCGGGCGGACAGCGTTCGAGTCACGCTGTCGGGAGTCACCAGCCCGAAGCCAAAGCCGTTACCAGCGGCCTGGTGCTTCTTTTTGTAGTCCTGCAGATAGGCCCAGAGCTTGTCAGTCAGCGTGTACTTGTCCAGCACACGCCCGGCCTTGTGGTCAAAGTACTTGTCACCATCGGCCTCAATGAACGGCTCGTCTTTTCCGCGGTGGAGGATCTCTCCCAGCAGATGCGAGCCCTTGGGAGGCAGGTCCACCATGTCCCAGTCGAAGATGACCGGATCACGGAAGCCGACAATCAGGATACGTTCCCGGTGCTGCGGTACGAAGTGCGCACCATCGATCACCTTGCAGTGGATCTGGTAACCCAGTTCGTCCTTCAGGGTGCGCTGGATCACGTCAAATGTCCTGCCCTTGTCATGCGACTGCAGGTTTTTCACGTTCTCCAGCAAGAAGGCCTTCGGACGCTTCTCGTCGATGATGCGCGCCACATCAAAGAACAGGGTGCCTTGTGTTTCATCCTGGAAGCCGTGAGCGCGGCCGAGTGCATTCTTCTTTGACACTCCGGCAATCGAGAAGGGCTGGCATGGAAAGCCACCGAGCAGGACATCGTGATCAGGAATTTCGCTCGCCTCTATCTTGGTGATGTCTCCGTTGATCGGGTGGCCGCCCGGATAGTTCTCAGCGTAGGTTCTTTGGGCGTATTCGTCCCACTCGCTGGTAAAAACGCACTCGCCGCCGATGGACTCAAAAGCCTGGCGGATGCCACCGATCCCGGCAAAGAGATCGATGAAGCGAAAGTCACCCAACGGTGCTTTGGACACGCCAAAGTCCAGTAGGCGCTGGAGTTCAGCCACCACGTGTCGGGGAGGAACAATCTCTCCCGCCTTCCAGCGCTGGAGGGTTCTTAACGAGACCCCGAAATGCCGCGCCATATCGAGGGCGGGCCATGCAGCTTGGGCTGCATTCAGGTACTTCAGGGCTGGCTGGTCGTCGGCAGTGGTGAGAATCATGATGTTCAGGCGGGAATAATTGACGACATTATGTCGCTTACTTGTCCCCCTGAACAGATATACAGTTACACCATCTCCCGTTGGACAAATCCGCTGAGGGTGACGCCATCCTCTACCGCCGTCACCAGCACCCCATCCACCCGCGCCAGTCGCGGGCCCTGGCGAGCCCAGTCGATGAGGGCTTGCACGGCGCTGGCCGGGCCTTGGGCCAGGGCTTCAACGCTGCCGTCTTTCCGGTTGCGCACCCAGCCTTGCAGGCCCAGGCGGGTTGCTTCTTCGGTCATGCTGGCGCGGTAACAGACGCCTTGCACGCGGCCGGTGATGCGCAGGTGGCGGGTGATGGTGTGCGTGGTGCTCATCCGGTGGCATTTTGCCGCCGCACGAACATGCGCCAGCCCCCGCTCTGGTTGACCACCATGCCGGCCAGCACGGTGGCGGTGCCGGCCCATTGCAGGGGGGTGGGCACCTCGCCCAGGAAGGTCATGGCGGCCACCAGGCCGACCACCGGCACCAGCAATGAGAACGGTGTGACGCGGCCGGCCGGGTGGCGTTGCAGCAGTTTCGTCCACAGGCTGTAGGCCAGCAGCGTGGCCAGCAGGGCCAGGAAGAGCACCGCAAACCATGCGCGGCCATCGAAGCCGGCCAGCTGCTGGGCCATGCTGGCGGTGCCGTCCACCCAGGCCGACAGCAGCAGGAAGGGCACGATGGGGACCAGGCTGCTCCAGACGATGAAGGGGAAGGGCTCGTAGGCGCCGGCCTGCGCGGCGCGGCGGGCCACCAGGTTGGACACGGCCCACATGAAGGCGGCGCCCAGCGTGAGCACGAAGCCGGCCAGCGTCATTTGCCGGGCGCCTTCGCCGTGGGCGCCGGCGATCATGAGCAGGCCGACAAAGGCGATGACCAGGCCCAGCCATTGGGTGGGGCGGGCACGTTCGCCCAGCACGGTGGCGGCCATGATGAGGGTGAAGAAGGCCTGCGTCTGCATGACGACCGAGGCCATGCCCGCCGTCATGCCCAGATGCAGGCCCAGGAACAGCAGGCCGAACTGCCCCACGCCCTGCGCCAGGCCATAGGCCACGATGAAGCGCCAAGGCAGCGCGGGGCGGCCCACGAACAGCAGAAAAGGCAACGAGGCCGCAGCAAAGCGCAGAGCGCCCAACATCATGGGGCTGAGCGACTGCAGGCCGATCTTCATGACGACGAAGTTGAGCCCCCAGATGACGATGACGCCCAGGGCGCGCAGCAGGTCACCGCGCGAGAGGTGGGTGGGTGTGGCGCTCATGCCTTGGCCTGATACGGGGCCTGCGGGCCGGGCAGTGCGCCCACATGCACCGGCCGGCCCTGCTGCGCGCGCGCCAGGACAAAGCCATCCAGCGCCTGCGCGCTGGTCTTGCGCGGGGTGTAGCCGAACACGGTCTTGAGGGCGGTGTTGAGCAACACCGGGCGGTAGCGCAGGAAGTCCAGCTGTTCGGGCCCGTAGCGCGTCAGGCCCAGGCGCGAGCCCACAGCCAGCGCGGCGGTGAGCAGGCCGGCGGGCAGATCGCGCGTGCGCTTGCCCAGGCGGGCGGCGATCTGGTGGATGGTGAGTGCGCCGTCACCGGCCAGGTTGTAGCAACCGGGCGGGGCGCCGTCCAGTGCATGGGTGATGGCGCCGGCCACGTCTTCGTCCCAGATGAAGACGAAGGGGCTGTCGCTGCCGCTCACGGCCAGCAGGCGGGGTTTTTCAAACAGGGCGGTGATCTGGTTGTCGACCCGCTCACCCAGGATGGTGCCGATGCGCAGCACGGTCTGCGCGAGCTGCGGGTGGTCGGTGCGCCATTGGGCCAGCATCTCTTCGACCAGGCGCTTGTGGTGTGCGTAGGCAAAGCTCTGGTTGCCGCGCAGCGGGTGCGATTCGGTCAGCCAGGCGGGGTTGTCGGCGTGGTAGCCGTAGGCCGCGCCGCTGGAAGACACCACCACATGCCGCACGCCTTGCGCCACGCAAGCGGTGAGCACGTTGCGGGTGCCGTTGACGTCGACGTCGTACTCAAAGTCGCGGTTGGAGTCGCGCCCCGGGGTGACGATGGAGGCCAGGTGCACCACGGTGTCGATGGCGTGTTCCTGCAGGGTGCTGGTCAGGGCCGGGTCACGCACGTCTTGCACGCGGTAGGTGACGCCGGGTTGCTGGCGTTCGGCGGGTACCTCGCGCACGTCCAGCGCGATGATGGCGTCGGTCTCTGGCCGGCGGGTCAGCGCGGCCACCAGGCCACGGCCCAGGAAGCCGTCGGCCCCGGTGATGAGGATGCGGCGCGCGCGTGGGGTGCACGGCGCTGGGTGGGTGCTGTTCATGCTTGTGCGGTCTGTTCGGTGGAGGCACCCTGGGGCTGGCGGCGGCCCCACCATTCGGCCAGCGCCAGGCCGGCGATGATGTCCCAGAAGCCCCAGACGCCGGCCACCACGGCCATGCCGCCCAGGCCCCCGAAGAAGCTGAAGATCAGCACCAGGCCCAGGCCGGCGTTGCGGATGCCGACCTCGATGCTGACGGCGCGGCGGTCATAGTCCTGCAGGCCGGTGGCGCGGGCACAGACGTAGCCGGTGCCGAAGGCCAGCGCGTCGTGGATGACCACAGCCAGCAGCACCAGGCCCACATAGTCCAGGAAGAAGCGCCAGTTGCCAGCAATGGCGCCGATGATGAAGCCGATGAGGGCCACGAAGCTGAAGATGCTGACCCCGCGCTTGACGCGGGCGGTGAAGGCCGGGAAACGGTGCGCGCACCACAGGCCCAGCACAAAGGGCAGGCCGATGATGGCGACGATGTGGCCGACCATTTCCAGCGGGTCCAGCGCAATGGTCTTGAGCAGCACCGAGGCCTCGGGGTGCAGGCTGCCCCAGAACGCGAAGTTCAGCGGCATGACGACGATGGCAATCGCGTTGGAGATGGTCGTCATGGACACCGACAGTGCCACATTGCCCTTGGCCCGGAAGGTGAGGATGTTGGACACGTTGCCCGGCGGACAGCAAGCCACCAGGATCATGCCCAGCGCGATGCTGGGGCCCACCTCCAGCACGCGGGTGAGCACGTAGGTGACCGCCGGCAGCACGATGAACTGCGCCGCAATGCCCACGGAGATGGCCCAGGGCATGCGCAGCACGCGCCGGAAGTCATCGACCCGGGTGTCCAGCGCGATGCCAAACATCAGAAAGCCCAGCACCACATTGAGCAGCGCCAGCGAGGCGGGGTTGAAGTTGAGCTGGATCTCGTCCACAGGCAGCATGAGGGTCTCCCGGTGGTATCAGGCCAGCGCGGCCGCGGCGTTGCGCACGGCGGCGCGGTAGGTGTCCTTGTGGACGTAGTACGCCATGCGTTCGAGCTTGAGGTACTTGAAGCCGCCGGACATATCCGGCGGCGGCCCCTGGATGGCGGCCTCGAAGCGCTGCGCGGCCGGGGTACCGCCATCCAGCCCCTTGAAGAAGCGGGCCACCAGCTCGGCCTGTTCGTAGCGACCCTGCCAGCCGATGCCGCTGGCCTCGATCATGCCCAGCACGGCCAGGCGCTTCCAGCGCGGGGCAAAGATGTTCAGGTGCAACTGCGGCGCCATGCCCTGCCAGTTGAGGTGGGCCTGGTCGATGAAGGGGTAGTGCAGCTTGTAGCCGGTGGCGGCCAGCACCATGTCGTAGTCCTGCTGGGTGCCGTCCTTGAAGTGCACGGTGTGGCCGTCGAAGCGGGCGATGTCGGGCCGCACGCGGATGTCGCCATGGCCCAGGTGGTGCAGGATGAGCGAATTGACCACCGGGTGCGATTCGTACATCTTGTACTCGGGCCTGGGGAAGCCGAAGCGTGTGGGGTCGCCGGTGAACCACTTGAGGACGATGCTGTCGACCTTCTGCTTGAGCCAGGGCGGCAGCGGCTTCTTGCCGCCCAGCGTGTCGGCCGGTTTGCCGAAGACGTACTTGGGCACGAAGTAATAGCCCCGGCGCACCGAAATGTCGACGCTGGCGGCGTAGTGCACCGCATCGACCGCGATGTCGCAGCCCGAGTTGCCGGCGCCGACGATGAGCACGCGCTGACCCTTGAACTGCTCGGCGTGCTTGTAGGCCGAGGTGTGCAGCAACTGGCCGTCGAACCGGCCTTCAAACGCGGGCATGTTGGGCTCGGCCAGCGTGCCGTTGGCGATGACCACACCCTTGTAGACGGCGCTGTCCTGGCTGCCATCGGGGTTCTGCACGGTCACGCGCCAGGATGATTCGGGCTGGTCGTTGACCGGCTCCACACGCAGCACGCGGGTGTTGAAGCGAAAGTGCCGGCGCAGATCGAAGTGGTCGGCAAAGTCGCTGAAGTAGCGGCACAGCTCGCGGTGGCTGGGGTAGTCGGCCGTGCCCTCGGGCATGGGAAATTCGGTGAACTCGGTGGTGCGCTTGCTGGAGATCAGGTGCGCCGATTCGTAGACCGTGGAGCGTGGGTTGGCGATGTTCCACAGGCCGCCGACATCGCTGTACGCCTCGAAGCCCTGAAAGGGGATGCCGAGCTTTTGCAGGTTGCGCGCACCGGCGAGGCCCGAGGGACCTGCACCGATGAGGGCGATCATCTGGTCGGTGGGCACGTTGGCGGTGATGGCAGGGCCGGTGGCCGCTGCCGCCTGGGCTTGGTTGTCTCGCATCATTGTTGTTGTGTGATTGGGGAATCGATGGGCGCCGGGTTCAGGTGGCTGGTGGCGGAGGTGGCTGGCCGCTGGTCAGACCCGGAATGGGGGTGCTGCCCGCTTCACCCGGGCGGGGCTTGCGTGGCTGGCGCAGCAGGAGGCGGTCGTGCCAGCGTGCGGGCAGGCAGGCCAGCAGGCGCGAGAGCCAACCGATGTGGCGCGGCAGCACGATGTGTTCACGCCCGTGCGCCACGCCCTGCAGCAGGGCCCGGGCGGCGACATCGGCCTCCATGAGGCCGGGCATGGCAAAGCGGTTGCCGGCTGTCAGGGGCGTGCGCAGGTAGCCCGGGCTGACGGTGTGCACGCTGAGGCCGGTGCCACGGCACTCGGCGCGCAGGCTTTCCAGGTAACGGATCAGGCCGCCCTTGCTGGCGCAGTAGGCACCGTTGCCGGGCATGCCGCGCCAGCCGGCGATGCTGGCCACGCCCACCAGTGCGCAGCGGGCACCGGGGGTCTGGCGCGCGGCCTTGACGAAGGGCTGGAAGGTGACGGCCGGGCCGAGCAGGTTGATCTCGAGCATGCGGCGCATGACGGCCAGATCGCCGGCATCGGCCGTGTCCATGCCACCGGCGACGCCGGCGTTGGCCACCACCAGAGCGGGCAGGCCTGCGACTTCGATGGCCTGCGCGGCCATGGCCTGCATGGCGATGCTGTCGGACACATCGACGGTGTGGATGGCGGTGCGACCGGGGGCCAGGTCGGCCAGGGTCTGCAAGGCATCGCGGTTCAGGCCCACCAGCGTGACATGGGCGCCGGCGGCCAGCAGCTCGCGCGCCAGGGCCTGGCCCAGGCCTCCACAGGCACCGGTGACGACGGCATGGCGAAAGGGCAGCGCGGATGGATTCATGACAGGCGCAAACAAAGTGCTTGTGTGGCACTGTAGAAGGGCAGCAGAATATTCCGGAATATTTTGTGAAATCGTCTCGGATTCAGAGATTCATGAACCCAACGTCTGCTGCCAGCCCCGGGCTGCGCCTGTTCGATCTGCTGGAGGTGCTGGTGCGCGAAGGCCGGCCGCTGACCCTGGCCGAAGCGGTGGCCGCCAGCGGCTGGCCCAAGCCGACGGTGCACCGACTGCTGGGCCAACTCGAAGCGGGCGAGCTGCTGGCCCGTGAGCCTGACGGACGGCGCTATGCGGTGGCGCCACGCCTGCTGCGCCTGTCGGAGTCGGCGCTGGCGGGCAGCACGCAGCAGGGCGTGCGGCACGCGGTGCTGCGTCAGCTGGTGGCCGATGTGGGCGAGAGCTGCAACCTGACGGCGCTGTCGGGTGCCGAGGTGGTGTACCTGGACCGGATCGAGTCGGCGTTTCCGCTGCAGTTCAACCTGCGGCCGGGCACACGGGTGCCCATCCACTGTTCTGCCAGCGGCAAGCTGCTGCTGGCACACCTGCCCGCCGCCCAGCGAAATGCGCTGCTCGAGGGTCTTCCGCTGGCGAGCCATACCGCCACCACCCTCAGCAGCCGCGAGGCCCTGGAGGCCGAGTTCCGGCGCATCCGCAAGGACGGCTATTCGGTGGATGCCGAGGAATTCGTGGAGGGGCTGGTCTGTGTGGCCGTGCCGGTGCCGGCACAACATGGCGGCATTCCGCGCTGTGCGGTGGCCTTGCAGGCGCCCGTGGCCCGCATGAGCCTGGCACAGGCGATTGAGCGACTTCCACGCCTGCAGGCGGCCGCGCAGGCATTGGCGCGCACCTGGGGGGTGGGCTGATCAGGCCGGCACCGGGCCGGCGCTGTGGCCGGGGGAGCAGTTGCCAGTCGGCGCGGGCGCAACGGCGGGTGCTGCGGGGGGCTGCAGGGCTTCCAGGCTGTGGATGAGCTGGTCGATCTGCGACAGGAAGTCCTCGCGGCTGTGGTGCGGGCTGTCGGTGATGAGGCGGGTGGCCTGTTCGGCCAGGACGGGACGGCCGGCTTCGCGCGCCCAGCGGCGCACGTCGCAGTAGGCCAGAAAGGCCAGCCGGCCCAGGTCACCGCGCCGGCGGGCGTGGTGAAGGTCGGCAAGCAGGTCTTCCAGCAGATCCCAGCGGCTGTTCATGGCATGGCTTTATGTTGCAGTGCAGCACAGTCTGTGCAGCTTGGCGCGGGCTGTCAAGCGCTGTAGTCGACAGATCAGTCTAGAGGGCGACGAGCGGCGGGTGTGGCTGGCAGAGCTGTGTCACTGCGCCGAGGCGGGCAGGCCGAACACCTTGTCGAAAGCCAGGTTGAAGACGAAGGTGTAGATCAGGAAGAAGACGATCAGGCCCAGATCCAGCACGAAGGCCTGCCAGAGGCTGATCTCCAGCCACCAGGCGAAGAGCGGCACCAGCGTAACGACCAGCCCGCCCTCGAAGCCGATGGCGTGGGCAGCACGGCGCCAGAAATTGCGGCCACGCACGGCCTGGCGGGCTTCCCAGCGCTCGAACAGGGTGTTGAAGATGAGGTTCCACGCCACCGCGATGGCCGATGCCGCCACGGCGGCCACGCTGGCATGGCCGACGCTGCTGCTGGAGAGCAGCGCCAGACCGGCGGTGGAAGCGGCGATGGCGATGAGTTCGTAGAGGGTGACGTAAACGATCTTGCGGCGGATGCCTTGCATGGGTGATGTCAGGGGTCGTGTCAGGGGTGGTTGATGTGCGCTTCGTAGCCCGCCTCGGCCAGCGCGGCGGCGATGTCCTCGGGCGAGATCATGCCCGTGTGGTTGACCCAGGCGGTCTGTTCGGCCAGGTTGACGTCGGCCTGGCTGACGCAGGGCAGGTCTTGCAGCTCGAACATGACGGCGTCGGCATCGTCTTGCGTGCGCAGGCCGGGGAGGTGAAAGATGGTCTCGGGCATGGTGTTTTCTAACTTTCGAAAATATTTGTCTGTACTTTTATTTTTATCTGTCATATGATGCACCCATGGCGAGGCGGGTCTCTGGATCCTGCACCTCACCAAACCGGTGGCGCCCCTGGCCCCGGTCCGCTGCGGCCGATGCCGTGCGCGTTGTCCTGCTGAGCTAAGGACACCACGTTTTTTCTTTCCCTACCAGCTTTCTGAGGCAATGCCTGTGGTCTTTGACCGGCGGCGCTGCCACAGCCTCTCTCTGTGCTGTCGCGATCGCCTTGTCTGGCGCCGGCTGGCACATCTCTCTCTCTGTTCTGAAAGGCTCTGACATGAGCAACACCAAACTGTACGTGGGCAACCTGCCTTATTCCATCGATGATGGCGCCCTGCAGCACAATTTTTCCGAGTTTGGCGACGTGACGTCCGCCAAGGTCATGATGGACCGCGACAGCGGCCGTTCCAAGGGTTTCGGCTTTGTCGAAATGGGCACCGCCGAGCAGGCTGAAGCCGCCATCCGTGGTCTGAACGGCATGTCCGTCGGTGGCCGCTCGATCGTGGTCAACGTCTCGCGTCCCAAGGAAAGCTCGGGCGGCAGCTACGGTGCTGGCAACGGTGGTGGCTACCGCGGCGAGCGCCGCTCGTCCTACTGAGCACCCGCTGACCTCCGGCAACGGCCCTTGACGGGCTGACGCCAGCCAGCCAGAAACCCCGCCCGAAACGGCGGGGTTTTTTCATGGCCGGGCGGCTGAGGGGTACCGGCTGCGTGCTGTCGATAATGGAAGAGCGCCCCCTCCTGGTCCCCATGGATAACGACGCCTCTTACCCCCCATCCCGCCGAGCCTGGCTGATGCTGCTGGCCCTGTCAGCCGCGGCGGCCTGCTTGCTGTGGTTGCCATTGGACCTGAATGCACGCAAGGGGCTGGCGCTGCTGGTGTTCATCGGCCTGCTGTGGCTGACCGAGGCGCTGCCGCTGCCGGTGACCTCACTGCTGGTGCCGCTGGGTGCGCTGCTGCTGGGCTTTGAGGGCCTGAACACCACACGGGCGCTGGCGCCCTTTGCCGACCCGATCGTGTTCCTGTTTCTGGGCGGCTTTGCGCTGGCCACGGCCCTGCGGGTGCAGCGGCTGGACCGCATGCTGGCGGTGGCGCTGCTGCGCCTGTCGGGCGGGCACCTGGGGCGGGCGGTGATGCTGCTGCTGGGCGTGACGGCCTTGCTGTCCATGGGCATCAGCAACACGGCCACGGCCGCGATGATGCTGCCGCTGGCCCTGGGCATCCTGGCGCCGCTGACTGGGGACAGCGACCACCGTACGCGCGTGTTCGTGCTGCTGGGCGTGGCCTATGCGGCCAGCCTGGGGGGCATGGGCACGCTGGTGGGATCTCCGCCCAACGCGATCGCCGCGCGCGCCGCGGGCATCGACTTTGCGCAGTGGCTGTGGATCGGACTGCCGATGGTGGCGCTGCTGATGCCGCTGATGTTGCTGACCCTGTGGCTGGTGCTGCGCCCGCACCTGGACCGACGCATCGACATCGACCTGGAGCCTGTGCCCTGGACGCGCGAGCGCGTGCTGACGCTGGCGGTGTTTGCGCTGACGGCGGCGGGCTGGACGCTGGGTGCCGCCCCGTTGAAGACCCTGGGCATCCAGAGCCCGGACACCTTTGTGGCGCTGGCCGCGCTGGTGGCGCTGGTGGTGCTGCAACTGGCGCGCTGGCAGGACATGATGCGGCACACCGACTGGGGCGTGCTGATCCTGTTTGGCGGCGGGCTGGCGCTGGGCGAGGTGCTGGGCTTGTCCGGCGCGGCGCTGGTGCTGGGGCAGTTGATGGCGGGCACGCTGCAGGGCGCCAGCCTGTGGTGGACGCTGCTGGCGGTGGCCGTGTTCATGGTGCTGCTGAGCGAGTTTGCCAGCAACACCGCGGCCGCCGCGCTGCTGGTGCCGGTGTTTGCGGCCGTGGCGGCCCCCATGGGCTTGCCGCCCGAGGTGCTCATCGTGCTGGTGGCGCTGGCCGCGTCGTGCGGCTTCGCGCTGCCGGTGGCCACACCGCCCAATGCGCTGGTCTTCGGCACCGGGCTGGTGCCCCAGCGCAGCATGATCCGCGCCGGGCTGGCGCTGGACGGGATGTGCGTGGCGGTGCTGGTGGTGGCGGCGCTGCTGGTGCTGGGGATTGGGCAGTGACACCAAGCCAGCGGGCTGTCGTGGCCCGGCTGGGCACCACCCAGACCCTGGCCTGGGCCTCGTCCTATTACCTGCCGGCGCTGCTGGCGGCACCCCTGTCGGCCGAACTGGGGTTGCCGGTCACCAGTGTGTTCGGTGCCTTCACGCTGGCGCTGGTGATCTCGGCGCTGGTGGGTCCGCGCGCCGGGCGCGCCATCGATGAACTGGGCGGCCGCACGGTGCTGCTGGCCACCAACGTCCTGTTTGCACTGGGCCTGGCCAGCCTGGGACTGGTGCAGTCCGAATGGCAGCGCTGGGCCGCGGTGGAGACCGCAGCTGAAGAGGCTGACCAGCGCCCTCAGTTGCGGGAGGTCAGCGCCGCCCCACGCCAGGTGCCCCGCTGGATGGGCATGGCCATGGCCACGGTGTTTGCCATCACCTGGTTCACCAGCACCGCCATGGCGGCCCACCTGCCCACCCTGCTGCAGGCGCAGGGCCTGAGCCAGGCGGCCGCTCTGGGCGTGGCCATGCTGGTGGGGCCGGCCCAGGTGGCCGGGCGCTTGCTGGAGTTCGGTTTCCTGCGCCATGTCCATCCCTTGCTGTCGGCCCGGCTAGCGGCGGCCACCCACCCGCTGGGGGTGGTGGGCTTCATGGCTTTCGGTCCGGCGGCGGCCTGGCTGTTTGCGGGCCTGCATGGCACAGGCAACGGCATCCTGACGATCGCCAAAGGCACGTTGCCGCTGGTGGTCTTCGGTGCGGCGGGTTACGGACAGCGGCAGGGATGGCTGATGGCACCGGCGCGCATCGCGCAGGCCGCGGCCCCGGTGCTGTTCGGTCTGGCGGTCACGCAATGGGCCAGCGGTGCACTGTGGCTGACCGCCGGCCTGGGTGTGCTCGCGCTTCTGATGCTGCAGGCCATGGCAGCCCACCTGCCCCGCTGAAGCTCAGGTCGCCACCGCGCGATCAAGCGCCTGGTCGATGTCCCAGAGGATGTCGTCGATGTGCTCCAGGCCCACCGAGATGCGCACCATGTCGGGCGGCACGCCGGCGGCCAGTTGCTGAGCCTCATCGAGCTGGCGGTGCGTGGTGCTGGCGGGGTGGCTGATGAGGGTGCGTGTGTCGCCGATGTTGACCAGGTGGCTCATGAACTGGGCGCTCTCGATGAACTTCACGCCGGCGGCCATGCCACCCTTCACCCCGAACGCCAGCAGGCCCGAGGCACCGCGCATCTGCCGCTTCATCAGGTCATGCTGCGGGTGGCTGGCCAGGCCAGGGTAGCTGACCCAACCCACGCGCGGGTCGTTCTGCAGGTATTGCGCCACCGCCAGCGCGTTGGCGCAGTGCCGCTCCATGCGCAGCGGCAAGGTCTCCACCCCCTGCAGGATCTGCCAGGCGCTGGTGGGCGCCAGAGACGCACCGAACACGCGCAGGCCTTCCATGCGGCAGCGCATGGTGAAGGCAAAGTCACCAAAGGTCTCGAAGAACTTCACGCCGTGGTAGCCGGGCGAGGGTTCGGTCATCCCCGGAAACTTGCCATTGGCCCAGTCGAACCTGCCGCCCTCGACCACGACGCCACCCAGGGTGGTGCCGTGCCCGGCCAGGTACTTGGTGGCGCTGTGCACCACGATGTCGGCGCCGAAGCGGATGGGGTTGCACAGGAAGGGGCTGGGCACGGTGTTGTCCACCACCAGCGGCAGACCATGCGCATGGGCGACATCGGCGATGGCCTGGATGTCGAGCACCACCATGCTGGGGTTGCCGAGCGTCTCGGCGTACAGGGCGCGGGTGTTGGACCGAATAGCGGCCGCGAAAGCCTCGGGGTCGGTCGCATCGACAAAGGTGGTCTCGATGCCGAATTTCTTGAGGTTCACCGCCAGCATGGTGACGCTGCCGCCATACAGCGCACCGGCCGCGACCACGTGGTCGCCGGCCTGCAGCAGCGTGGTCAGCGCCAGGGCCTCGGCCGCCATGCCACTGGCCGTGGCCACGGCGGCGCGGCCGTTTTCCAGTGCGGCGACGCGCTCCTCCAGCGCCGCCACCGTGGGGTTGGACAGGCGCGAGTAGACGTTGCCGAAGGTCTGCAGGTTGAACAGGCTGGCCGCGTGGTCGGCGCTGTCGAACACGAAGCTGGTGGTCTGGTAGATGGGCAGGGCGCGCGCGCCGGTGGCGGCGTCGGGGATCTGGCCCGCGTGGATGGCCAGGGTCTCGGGCTGGAAATTGCGGTCGGCCATGGCGCTCAGGGGTTGCGGGGACGGTGGGCGGAAATCACCCGGGTGTTGACGCCGGCCCAGTTCAGGCCACCGAACAGGCGGGCATGCTCGATCTTGACGCAGCGGTCCCAGATGCTGTCCAGACCGGCATCGGTGGCGATGCGGTCGGCCTCCTCGCTTTTGAGGCCCAGCTGCTGCCACAGCGTCTTCGCACCGATGGCGACCGCGCTTTTCGCAATCGCGGGAATCTCCTCGACCTTGCGGAACACGTCGACCATGTCGACCGGAAACGGAATGTCCTCCAGGCGGGCGTAGCTCTTCTCGCCCAGGATCTCGGGGTAGCGCGGGTTCACCGGCACGATGCGATAGCCGTGCTCCTGCATGTACTTGGCAGCGAAGTAGCTGGGCCGGTGCCATTCGGCCGACAGGCCAACCACGGCAACGGTGCGGTCGCGCGCCAGGATGCGGCGCAGGGTGGGAATGTCGTCTTGCATGGTCCCGACACAATAGCGCCATGGCCACCGAACGCAAGGCCCTGCCTGTCATCGACCCGACGCGCTGCACCGGCTGCGGCTGGTGCGTGGGCGTGTGCCCGCCGCATGTGCTGTCGCTGCAGGCCGCCCCCGGCTGGCAGAAGAAAAGCACGCTGCACGATGCCGACGCTTGCACCGGTTGCGCCCTGTGCGCGGTGCGCTGCCCGTTCGATGCGATCGCGATGCGGCGCCCGCAAGCCGCCTCACCGGGCGACCACCCGGGCTGACTCGGCGCCTACCCTGCGTGCGCGCGCAGCCATGCCACGATGTCGGAGGTGACCTCGTCGCGGTTGGTCTCGTTCAGGATTTCGTGGCGACCACCCGGGTACAGCTTGACCGTCACGTCGGCCAGACCCGCCTTGCGGTAGCGCTGGCCCAGCAGCTCGATGAGCGCGCCGCCGCCGGCCAGCGGATCGGCATCGCCTGAGGCGATCAGCACCGGCAGGTCGCGGCGGATGCCGGCCAGCAGCACGGGATCGCCCACCCGGGATGCGGGCGCGAACAGGGCGGGAATCACATCGGCCGGCACGTCCCAGCCGCACCAGGGGTTCGCCACGTAGGCGTCCACCTCGGCGGGGTCGCGCGACAGCCACTCGTAGCCCGTGCGGTGTTCAAAGCCCGCGTTGAAGGCTTCGAGCCCGGCGGGCCCGTCTGCGGGCGCATTGGCCATAGCGGCAGCAAACGCGTCCAGCGCGGTCGATCCGGACAGCACCACGCCCGACCAGGTGGCGGAGTGGTCGAGCAGGGCCGCCTGCGCGGCGAACGAGCCCATCGAGTGCCCGAACAGAAACACCGGCAGGCCGCCGTGCTGCGCCCGCAGGGCAGCACCGAACTGGGCCACATCGGCGATCAGGCCACCAAAGCCGGCGGCGCCGAAGTCGCCCAGCCGCCCGTCGGCGGTGCGGCCGTGGCCCCGGTGGTCGACCGCGTGGACCACGAAGCCGGCCGCGTTGAGCGCCCGGGCAAAGCGGTCGTAGCGCTCGCCGTGTTCAGCCAGCCCGTGCGCGATCTGCACCACACCGGTGGTCGGGCCGGACACGTCAGACCAGGTGTAGGTCACGACCCGGGTGCCGTCTGCGTTGGAGAGAAAGGAGGAGGTGGAGGTGCTCATCGCTCCATTGTCACCCTGCAGACCCTGCGTCCGACCTAGTGAAAACGGCAGGGCGTTCCGATGTGGTCAGGCGTCGATCTGCATCGCCGGGCGGGCTTGCACCTTCTGCAGCCAGGCGTTCGTGATCGGGTGCTGGTCCACCGGCGCACCCAAGTAGACGCTGTAGCCGATCACCGACGCCACGATCAGGTCGGCCAGGGTGTACGCCTCGCCCAGCAACCAGGGCTTGTTACTCAGGTTCGTCAACGGCCCTTCCTCGCCGAATGAACTAGGTGGAAAACCCAAACATCACTGGCAGTTCCCGCTGCATTACGGTCCTTCTCGCCTAATGCAGTTGCTGAACCTTAGCCCTTCTGCGCCAGCCAACCCCGCCAACTCCCCAGCTGAGTGATCTCAGTCCCATCCTCGACCCCGATCGCCTCACACACAAACCCGCTCACCCAAGTCCCATCGGCCAGCTTCACCTTGCCGATCCCCAGCGGGGCGGGGATGCCGTCGACGATGCTGCCGAAGTGTTCGGCGAGCAGTTCCCAGACTTCCATGTCAATCGCAGCGCCGCCTTCCGCCACGCGCACGATGCCCGGCCGCTGGACCGGGCCGCCGGCGAGGGCGTAGAACTTGTATTTGGGCGCGGACTGCACCGCGCCGAGCAAGCGCGCGCCGCGCTGGGTGAGCTGCCAGTTGAGCGGCAGGCCGCTGAGGTGCGCGCCGCAGACCGCGACCTTGACCGTGTCGGCGGCGTCGCGGCCAGCCTCGACCCCGTACGCGTTTCGACCATGGCACCTTCTCCGCCTTGCAGGCGGCGTACCCCGAGGCGCAGATTCCGGTGGCGCTGCTGTTGGTGCTGAAAAGCTGCGACCCGGCTGCGCTGGGAAGACCTGGCGCACTGAAGGTCCTCAGGCCGAATGCGTATAGCCGATCCGACGTCAGCGCGCAGAGCGCGCGGCACATGGGCGTTCCGGTTTTTGCCCTATTGTCCCGGCGGCAGCGCAGCTTGCCGCACTGCGTCAGGATGCTCCACCTGTCCGCACGGTGCGGACAATCCGTTTTGGAGCAACCCATGAGCGACCTGTCGCAACCCCAGAATCCGCCCGTCCTGCTGGACAAGATGCAGTGGCGCTACGCCACCAAGAAGATGGACGCGTCCAAGGCCGTGCCGCAGGACAAGGTCGAGCGCATCATCGAGGCCGCCCGCCTGGCGCCCACCTCCAGCGGCCTGCAGCCGTTTGAAATCATCGTGATCACCAGCAAGGCCGTGCGCGAGCAGATCCAGCCCATCGCCTGGAACCAGGCCCAGATCACCGACGGGTCGCACCTGCTGGTGTTCGCTGCCTGGGACCACTACACGGCCGAGCGCATCAACCACATGTTCGACCTGGTGAACACCGAGCGTGGCTTCACCAACGAAGGCTGGGAAAACTACCGCCAGATGCTGCTCAAGAACTACCCGGTGCGTGACCCGCAGGTCAACTTCGAGCACGCCGCGCGCCAGGCCTATATCGGTCTGGGTGCCGCGCTGATCGCGGCCGCCTTCGAAGAGGTGGACGCCACGCCCATGGAAGGCTTCGACCCCGCCAAGCTCGACGAGATCCTGAAGCTGCGCGAGCGCGGTCTGCGCAGCGTCGCCATCGTGCCGCTGGGCTACCGCGCGGCCGAAGGCGACTGGCTGGTCAACCTCAAGAAGGTGCGCCGCCCGCGCGAGCAGTTCGTCACCGAAGTGAAGTAACGACCGGTCGCCGAGGCCGGGGCCTTCAGCGGAAGAAGGCCTCGACCTGGCCCTTGAGCTTGATCATCAGCGGCTGGCCACGGCGGTCCAGCGTCTTGGGCGAGGGCACCGCGATCCAGCCTTCGCTGATGCAGTATTCCTCGACATCGTGGCGCTCATTGCCGTTGAAGCGGATGCCGATGCCGCGTTCGATGATCTCGCGCTGGAAGAACTTGCTGCGCGGATCGACCGACAGGCGGTCGGGCAGGGCGAGGGGGGTAGAGGGCGTGGTGTCGGACATGGCGATCGCTCAGAAAACAGCTTGGGCGCGATTGTCCCGCATCATCTGGCCGATCACGGCTCAGCGTGGCGAATAGGCCAGACCCGAAGCCACCCCGCCGAACAAGTCGCCTTCAACCAGCGCGACCCCCGGAAACTCCGCCTGCAGCGCCTGCTGGAAGGGCCGCAGGGCCGATGAGCCCCCGGTGAGATAGATCGCGTCCAGGGCACCATCGCCCAGACCGGCGCGCTGCACACACTCGCGCGCACAGGCCACCGTGCGGGCCAGCAGCGAGTCCAGGTCGTGCTGCATGGCGTCCAGCGACAGCGGTGCCTGCAGCGCGCGCTCGACAAAATCCAGGTCCACCACCGCGTCGGTCGCACCCTGCGAGCAGCGGATCTTGGCCTGCTCGACCGCATGGGCGATGTGGTGCCCGTGGCGCTCGCGCAGCACCGCCATCAGCCGCTCGTGCAGGCGGGTGTCGCTGTAGTTGACCCGCAGGTTCTGCGCCTGCGACAGCGCCCGTGGCAGGTACAGCCACTGGATCAGGTGCCAGGTGGCCAGATCGATGAAGACGCGGCTGGGCACTTCGCGCTGTTGAGGGCCCAGGTGCCGGTAGCCCAGCAGCGGCATCACCTGGCCCAGGCTGATCTTCTGGTCGAAATCCGTGCCTCCGATGTGCACGCCCGTGGTGGCCAGCACATCGCCACTGCGATCGGCTTGCAGGTGCCGTTGCGGACCCAGCCGCACCACCGTGAAGTCCGAGGTACCACCGCCCACGTCCACCACCAGCACGACGCTTTCGCGGTCCAGGCGCCGTTCGTAGTCCAGGGCGGCGGCGATCGGCTCCAGCTGGAACGACACCTGCTCGAAACCGACGGCCTGCGCCGCCTCCAGCAGGGACTGCTGGGCCTGGGCATCGCGCACCGGGTCGTCGTCGACAAAATGGACCGGGCGTCCCATCACCACCTGCGTGGGCGCGATGCCCAGCGCCTGCGTCGCGCGTTCACGCAGGGTGGCCAGAAAGGTGGCCACGATGTCCTGAAAGCTCACCAGCCGGTGGTTGACCTCGGTCTTGTCCATCAGCAGCGGACTGCCCAGCAGGCTCTTGAGCGATCGCATCAGCCGCCCCTCGGTGCCCGCCAGGTACTGGGCCACCGCATCGCGCCCGAAGTGGGTGGTCTGGTCCTCGGCGTTGAAGAACACGGCTGTGGGCATGGCTTGCGCCGCGCCCTCCAGCTCAATCAGGCGGGCCGCGCCGCCGTCCGGCGCCCAGGACACCGCCGAGTTGGAGGTGCCGAAATCGATGCCGAGGGTGCCGCGAAGCGATGAAGTCATGGGGGGAGGGATGCGCTGGGGAGCCGGGATTCTGCCAGCATCCACCCTGCCGTTACCCGGCCCCTTCAGCATCCAGGGGTGGATGCGCCATGGGTGGCAACCGTCCCTTCTGCCGGCTGACCCGGCCCTGCGCCAGGTAGTGGCTCATGCGCCAGATGTGGTGGGCGCTGCGCTCGATCCAGCGGAAACAGTCGGTGCGCTGCAAGGCCTCCACCACATTGGGCTGGCCCGCCGGCGCGTGGCGCAAGGCGTCCTGCCGCATCTGGCGCGCCTGCGCGGTCAGGCCGGTGGCGGCCAGCTCCATCTCGTCGATCACCGAACCCAGTTCATGCGACCTGAGCCCGGCCTTGGCCATGTCGATGATGCGCTGGCTGGCCTCGAACGCCCAGCCAAAATCGGCGCCCGACAGCTCGGTGCGGACCTGCAGCAGGTCGTGCAGGCGGGTACGAAAACGCAGCAGGTGATCAATGGCGTGCAGCTGTGCGATGCGCGGCGCCACCAGCCGGTCATCGTCGGCAGGTACCTCGATGCGGCCGACAAAGTCGTAGACGCGGTTGATCTCGCGGTCGAACTGGCGCAGCCGATCGGCCAGGTCGTCGGACGCCTGGTCACGCAGGCGCCCGTCGTAGATGGCCAGGGCTTCATCGGCCAGCTGCTCCAGTGCGCGCTCGGACGCTTCCAGCGCCACCGCCGGCAGCGCCAGCAGCGTGTCGTCCAGCCGCGCCGACGCCAGGCCGGCCCCATCGGGCAGCAAGCGCTCCACGTAGCGGGCAAACGGGCCCGCAAAAGGCAGAAAGACGATCACCCCGACGGCGATGAACAGCGTGTGGAAGGCCGCCAGGCTGCTGGCGCCGGCGTCCAGCCCGGCGTGCACCCCCAGCCAGTCGATCACCTGGTGGAACAGGGGCAGCAGCACGATGGCGATCACCCCGGCAGCGGCATTGAACAGCACATACGCCAGCGCGGTGCGCTTGGCGTGGATGGTGCCCCCGATGGCCGACAACACCCCGGTCATGGTCGTGCCGATGGCCGCCCCCACCACCAGGGCGGCGGCCTGGTCGAAGTTGATGGCACCGGCGTGCAGAGCGGCCAGCGTCGTGGCAATGGCGGCGGTGGACGACTGCATGACCGCGGTCATGGCCAGTCCGATGAGCATCACGGCAATCCGAGCGCCGTAACCCCCGGTGGGCAGCGACGCCAGGTTGAACAGCCCGGCAATCTGCTTCATGGCCTGCTGCAAGGTGTCAAGCCCCAGGAACATCAGCCCGAAGCCGGCCATGGCCATGCCCAGCGCCTGCCAGCGCCCCCGGGCCAGCAGTTTCATGAAGGCCCCGATGCCCACCAGGGGCAGGGTGTAGAAACCCAGGTTCACCTTCAGGCCCAGCCCGGCCACGATCCAGCCGGTGGCCGTGTTGCCCAGGCTGGCGCCGATGAGCACCCCCACCGCTTGGGCAAAACCGATGAGACCCGCACTGACGAAGCCGATCAGCGTCACAGTGGTGGCCGAGGAAGACTGCACCAACATGGTGATCAGTCCACCGGAGAGCATCGCCTTGAAGGGCGTGCCGGTGAAGCGGATCAGACCCCGTTGCAGGGCGCCGCTGGCAAAACCCACCAGGCCGTCGGACATGAGCATCATGCCCACCAGAAACAGGCCCAGGCCGCCGGCGAACGGAATCAGGAAATCGAACATCGCTGCCATTGTGACGACATGCCTTGAGGGCAGCGACCCGATCGTGCCTGCCACCCACGGGCGATCAGGTGCATATGCACAAACTAGGTAATCTGTTTTTAGGATTTTTTAGCCATATTTATGTAAAATTTAATACCCATAGCCGTTATCAAAATAACCCGTCCGTACCCATCATGTCAGCCCCATCGACCCGTGAAACCAAGCATGTCGTCATGGTCGTGGATGACCGGGAGGATGACCTCTACTACGCCTCCGTGATCCTGCAGAAGACCTGCTCGGACTGCGATGTGCGCACTTACCTCAACTCGGAACAGGCCCTGGAAGACCTGCGCACCCGGGGACACGAGGTGGATCTGGTGCTGCTGGACGTGGTGATGCCGGCCATGAACGGCCTGGAGTTTCTGCGCGCCTACGCCGACCTTCAGCAGCAGGGCCGGGCCCGGGCCAAGGTGGCGGTGCACTCGGCCTTCGGCGACCTGCCCGAGGTGTCGGCGGCCATGAGCCACCCCAGCGTGGCCCACTTTGTCGAGAAGCCCATGAGCCGCGACACCGTCCGCGCCCTGCACGACCTGCTGGCGCGCTGACCATGGCCGGCGATGCTGCGGCCTAGAATGGCCGGCACATGAGCCACGCCGACCGCATCGCCGCCATCGACTTCGAAACCACGGGCGTATCGCCCACCCGGGGGGATCGTGCGACCGAGGTCGCAATCGTCATGACCGAAGGCGGGCGCGTCGTGGACCGCTTCCAGAGCCTGATGAACACCGGGGTGCCGATCCCGCCCTTCATCACGCAGCTGACCGGCATCACCAACGCCATGGTCGCGGCTGCGCCGCCCGCCGCACAGGTCATGGCCGACGCGGCGCGCTTCGTGGGTGACACGCCGATGGTGGCGCACAACGCCGGCTTTGACCGGCGCTTCTGGCAGGCAGAGCTGACCGCGGCCGGCTGCGCGGCCGATCAGGCCTTTGCCTGCACGGTGCTGCTGTCGCGCCGCCTGTACCCGGACGCGCCAAGCCACAAGCTCGGCTCCCTGATCGACTGGTTCGGCCTGCCGCGCACCGGCCAGGCCCACCGCGCCCTGGCCGACGCGGAGATGGCAGCCGAACTGCTGGGCCGGATCCGGCACGACCTGATGATGCGTCACGGTGTGCCCCGTCCCGATCACGCTTTTCTGCGCGAGCTGCAGGCCTGCCCGGCCCGTCAGCTGCCGCGCTTTCTCCAGACCCGCCGCGAATCGACAGTTGTAGCCTGAGTACCGGTCTGCTCCGATCCGGGCAGCTGGGCACGGTCATGGGCGCATGGTAAGTTCTGGCAGAGGAGCCGTGCACACCATGACCGTCACCGAATGGCACAACCTGCCAGCCGACGAGGCTCTCCAGAAACTGGACACCGCGGCCGTCGTCGGCCTGACCCCCGCTGAGGCCGAACGGCGCCTGCGTGACCACGGCGCCAACCGCCTGCCCGAAGCACCGCGACGCCCGGGGTGGCTGCGCTTTGCCCTGCAGTTCCACAATCCCCTGATCTACGTGCTGCTGGTGGCTGGTGGGGTGACGGCGATGCTGGGCAGCCATGTGGATGCCGGCGTGATCATGGGCGTGGTGCTCATCAACGCGGTCATCGGACACATCCAGGAAGGCAAGGCAGAGCAGGCGCTGGCGGCGGTGCGCAGCATGCTGGCCGAGCGGGCCACCGTGCTGCGTGGGGGCGAGCGACACCAGATCGACGCCGCGCACCTGGTGCCGGGCGACATCGTGCTGCTGGAGGCCGGCGACCGGGTACCGGCGGATCTGCGCTTGCTGCAGACCCGCAACCTGCGCACCATCGAATCGGCGTTGACGGGCGAATCGACCACGGTGGAGAAAGACAGCCTGGCGGCGCCCGCCGACGCCGGCATCGGCGACCGGCACGGCATGGCGTTCTCGGGCACGCTGGTGGCCTACGGCACCGGAACCGGCGTGGCGGTGGCCACCGGCGCCGCCACCGAGATCGGCCGCATCGGCACCCTGGTGGGCGACGTGCAGACCCTGGCCACCCCCCTGACCCGGCGGCTGGACCAGTTTGCCCGCCAGATCACCGCGTTCATCCTGGTGGTGGCCGCGCTGACGCTGGCCTACGGCCATCTGGTGGTGCAGATGCCGATGATGGACCTCTTCCTGGCGGTGGTGGGGCTGGCGGTGGCGGCCATTCCCGAGGGCATGCCGGCGGTGGTGACCATCGTGCTGGCCATCGGCACCCGCGTGATGGCGCGCAAACGGGCGATCGTGCGGCGCCTGCCGGCGGTGGAGTCGCTGGGCTCGGTCACGGTGATCTGCAGCGACAAGACCGGCACCCTCACGCGCAACGAAATGACGGCCGTGCTCGTGGTGCTGCCCGAGGGCGAGATCAGCGTGAGCGGCACCGGCTACGCGCCCGAGGGCGGCTTCCACCGCGATGGCGAGGTCCTGGCGGCGGACCGCGATGCGGCGCTGGTCGCATTGCTGCACTGCGCCCTGCTGTGCAACGACGCCCGGATCCGGCGCGGCGAAGACGGCCAATGGACCCTGGCGGGCGACCCCACCGAGGGCGCGCTGGTGACCCTGGCCCACAAGGCCGGCATGGATGCCGCCACCCTGGCGCAGAACCATCCCCGGCTCGATGCCATTCCCTTCGAGTCCGAGCGCCAGTACATGGTGACCCTGCACCACGACCACGCGGGCCACCACGAGCTGCTGCTCAAGGGCGCCCCCGAGCGCGTGCTGGCCCTGTGCCGCACGCAGCAGGGCGGACAGGCCCTCGACGCCGCCTGGTGGCACCAGGCCATCGAGCGCGCCGGTGGTGGCGGCGAGCGCGTGCTGGCCCTGGCCCGCTGCGACTGGCCAGCCACGCAGCACGAGGTGCAGACCGAAGACCTGGCACCGCGCTTCGAGATGCTGGGCCTGGTGGGCATCATCGACCCACCGCGCGAGGAGGCCATTGCCGCCGTGGCCGAATGCCAGCAGGCAGGCATCCGCGTGAAGATGATCACCGGCGACCATGCGGTGACCGCCGCCGCCATCGGCCGGCAACTGGGCCTGAACGCCGATCGCGCACTGACCGGCGACGTGATCGCCACGCTGGACGATGCCGCACTCAGGCAGGCGGCGCAGCAAACCGACGTGATCGCGCGGGCCAGCCCCGAACACAAGCTGCGCCTGATCGCCGCGCTGCAGGCGCAGGGCCATCTGGTGGCGATGACCGGCGACGGCGTGAACGATGCGCCGGCATTGAAGGCCGCCGACATCGGGGTGGCCATGGGCGGCAAGGGCACCGACGCGGCGCGCGAGGCCTCGGACCTGGTGCTGACCGACGACAACTTCGCCACCATTGCCCGTGCGGTGCGCGAGGGCCGCGTCGTCTACGACAACATCAAGAAGTCATTGATGCACATGCTGCCGACCAACGGCGGCGAGGCGGGCGTCATCCTGCTGGCCATCTTTGCCGGTCTGCCGCTGCCGGTGACCGCCGGCCAGATCCTGTGGGTCAACACGGTCACCTCCGTCACGCTGGCCCTGTCGCTGGCTTTCGAGCCTGCCGAGCCCGGCGTGATGCGCCATCCCCCACGCCGCCCGGACGAACCGGTCATCACCCGTGCGCTGGGCCTGCGCATCCTGTTCGTGATCGCGCTCATGGTGATGGCCACCTTCTGGGTGTTCCACTGGGAACTCGGTCGCGGCGCGAGCCTGGAGACCGCGCGCACCGCCGCCGTCAACACCATCGTGTTCTGCGAGCTGTTCTACCTGTTCAACGTGCGGCACTTCACGCGCCACGCGCTGCGCGCCGACACGCTCACAGGCAACCGCGTCGCGCTGCTGGTGGCCGCCATCCTGGTGGTGCTGCAACTGCTGTTCACCTACGCCCCGCCCATGCAGCGGCTGTTTGCCAGCCAGCCGCTGCCCGGCGATTCGTGGGCCATGATCCTGACCATGGGAGCGATCCTGTTCGCCCTGGTCGAGTTGGAGAAGGCCCTGCTGCGTCGCACCCGGGTGCGACGTCTGTGAACCCCCTGCCTGATACGAGGAGAGTCCCGATGCCACTGACCCGACACATCTTCACCGCCGTGGACCTGTCACCCCCGTCGCTGCAGGCGCTGGACCGCGCCCTTGATCTCTGCGCGGCCACTGGCGCGCACCACACGGTGATGCATGCGCTGGGCCTGGACGCGCTGGGCCCGCTGCGCAACCTGATCGGTGCGCAGGCCGAGGACGTGGCCCGGAAGGCGGTAGCCCGCCAGCGGTCGGCCATCGAAACGGCCCTGCAGGCACCCGGCCGACAGCGCACCCCGGCGCCCACGGTACGGGTGGAGGAAGGCTTGGCCACCACGGTGGTGCCCGCCCATGCGGCCGCCACCGACGCCGACCTGGTGGTGGTCGGCTCGCGCGGTGAGAGCGTGCTCAGGCGCATGGTCATCGGATCCACCGCCTCGCGCCTGCTGCGCAAGAGCCGCTGCCCGGTGCTGGTGGTCAAGAACCCCTGCCTGACACCCTACCGGCGAGTGCTGCTGCCCATGGATTTCTCGCCGGGATCGGCCCTGACGATCCGCCTGGTGCGCGAGCTGGCACCACGGGCCGATCTGGTGCTGCTGCACGTCTTTGATGTGCCCTTCGAGGGCATGCTGCAGTACGCCGGCGTGTCCGACGACGTGATCCACCAGTACCGCATCGAGGCTCGCGAACGGGCTCTGCAGCAGATGCGCGAGCTGGCCGCCGCCCAGGGATTGGCGGTGGGCGACTACACCCCGCTGGTGGAGTACGGCGACGCCGTGGCCCTGATCACCGGCCACCAGGAGCGACTGGGCTGCGACCTGATCGCCATGGGCAAGCACGGCACCCATGTGACCGAGGAACTGCTGCTGGGCAGCGTCACCAAGCGCGTGCTCTCCGAGGGCGATGCGGACGTGCTGGTGGTGGTGGACAAGCGCGGGCCGCAGAACAGCGCCTGAGCGATCAGCGACATGGCGCTGCACACGCTGACGCTGTTGGTGGGCGGTCTGGTGGTTCTGGTGGTGGGGGCAGAACTGCTGCTGCGTGGCGCAACACGACTGTCGGCCATGCTGGGGATTGCGCCGGTGCTCATCGGCTTGCTGGTGGTGTCGGTGGGCACCAGCGTTCCGGAACTGGCGGTGGGTCTGACATCGGCCAGCGAGGGCACAGCCGCCCTGTCGGTGGGCAATGTGACGGGAGCCAACCTCATCAACCTGTTGCTGATCCTGGGCATCAGCGCTTGGCTACGCCCGCTGCCCACCGACAGCCTCAGTGTGCGACTGGATGTGCCGGTGATGGCCATCGCCAGCACCGCCCTGTTTCTGCTGGCGATGGACGGCGCCCTGGAACCGGGCGAGGGCTTGCTGCTGCTCATCGGCGGAGTGGCCTATGTCGCGGCGCTGTTTCGCACCAGTCGGCGGGAAGACCGTGCCACGCTCGGAGAATTTGCCGATTCCTTCGCACATGCACCGGTGGCGTCGGCCGGTCAGGCCATGACTTGGGGCATTCACATGCTGACCCTTGCGATAGGCATTGCAATGACCGTGCTCGGTGCCGACTGGCTGGTGGACGGCGCGGTGGACCTGGCCAGCCAGATGGACGTTTCCCAGTCGTTGATCGGTCTGACCATCGTGGCGGTCGGGACCACGATGCCTGAACTGGTCACCACCCTGGTGGCCACCGCGCGCAACCAGCGCGATGTGGCCATTGGCAACCTGGTCGGCAGCTGCATCTTCAATGTGCTGTTGATTCTGGGCGTCACGATCAGTCTGTCAGAGGGTGGCATTCCCATCGGACCCACCCTGCGCTGGATCGATCTTCCCCTGGCGGCGGCGGTTGCCCTGCTGAGCGTGCCGGTGTTCCGTACGCGCCGCGTGGTCTCGCGATGGGAAGGGGGCATGCTGGTGATGGGCTATCTGGCGTTCATGGTTTCACTGCTGGTCTGGCGGACCTGATCGCGGTGTCAACACCGGTTCACGATGGGCTGCGACAATCGCGCCCATGAGCACCCATGTCCACACCGCCCAGCCGTTGTCCACCCAGGACAGCACCCGCATCGACGACCTGCGCATCAGCGCGGTGCGTCCCCTGATCACGCCCGCCCTGCTGCAGGAGTGGCTGCCGGCCACGCCGGCGGCGCAGGCCTTGGTGGAGAACAGCCGCGCTGCCCTGTCCCAGGTGCTGCACGGCCAGGACGATCGCCTGATCGTGGTGGTGGGTCCGTGCTCGATCCATGACCACGAGCAGGCCATGGCCTACGCGCGCCGCCTGAAGGAGCAGGCCGATGCCCTGTCGGACGACCTGCTGGTGGTCATGCGGGTGTACTTCGAGAAGCCGCGCACCACCGTGGGCTGGAAGGGCTACATCAACGACCCGCACCTGGACGGCAGCTTCGCCATCAACGAAGGGCTGGAGCTGGCGCGCCAGCTGCTGCTGGACATCGTGGGCCTGGGCCTGCCGGTGGGCACCGAGTTCCTGGACCTGCTCTCGCCCCAGTTCATTTCGGACCTGGTCAGCTGGGGTGCCATTGGCGCCCGCACCACCGAAAGCCAGAGCCACCGCCAGCTGGCCAGCGGCCTGTCCTGCCCGGTGGGTTTCAAGAACGGCACCGACGGTGGCATCAAGGTGGCGGCCGACGCCATCGTGGCGGCCCAGTCCCCGCACGCGTTCATGGGCATGACCAAGATGGGACAGGCCGCGATCTTCGAGACGCGCGGCAACCGGGACTGCCATGTGATCCTGCGCGGGGGCAAGGCGCCCAACTACAGTGCCCCCAACGTGGACGCCGCCTGCGCGCTGCTGCAGGCCTCGGGCCTGCGCCCGCAGGTGATGATCGACCTGTCGCACGCCAACAGCAGCAAGCAGCACCGCAAGCAGATCGAGGTGGCGGCCGATGTGGCCGCCCAGCTGGGCGCCGGCGAAGCCCGGATCACGGGCGTGATGATCGAAAGCCACCTGCACGAAGGTCGTCAGGACATCGTGCCCGGCCAGCCGCTGCAGGTGGGCGTGAGCGTGACCGACGCCTGCATTGGCTGGGAGCAGACCGTGCCGGTGCTGGAGCAGCTGGCACAAGCGGTGCGCCAGCGCCGCGCGCACCACCCGCGCTGAGGTCTGACCGATGAAACTGCCCTGGCGCCCGGCCACCCCGGTGGTGAATCTGGCGCTGCAGGGCGGGGGTGCCCATGGAGCCTTCACCTGGGGCGTGCTGGATGCGCTGCTGGAAGATGGCCGGCTGGCCTTCGATGGTGTCAGTGGCACCAGCGCCGGTGCCATGAACGCGGTGGTGCTGGCCCACGGCCTGATGGCCGGCGGCCGAGACGGCGCCCGGCAGGCCTTGCGCGATTTCTGGACAGCGGTGGCCGAGAGTCTGCCATTCGAGGCGGCCATCCCGACCGCCGACGGTGAGGGCTTCCAGCTGGCGTCGCCGCTGCGCCTGATGCTGCAGTGGACGCATTACTTCTCGCCCGGACAGCTCAACCCGTTCGACCTGAATCCCTTGCGGGACATTCTGCGCGCCCAGATCGACTTTGACCGTCTGCGTCAGGCATCACCCGTGATGCTGTTCATCGCCACCACGGAAGCCAACAGCGGAAAACTCCGCCTGTTTCGCACACCTGAACTGGTCATCGAAGCGGTGCTGGCATCGGCCTGCCTGCCGCGTCTGCACCGCAGCGTCATGATCGATGGACAAGCGCATTGGGATGGTGGCTACGCCGCCAACCCGGCCATCTATCCGCTGGTGCTGGACTGCCGCACGCGCGACACGCTGCTGGTGATGCTCAGCCCGCTGAAGTGGGCACAGACGCCGCAGTCGGCGCAAGCCATTGGCGAGCGGACGCTGGAGCTGGCGTTCAACGCCACGTTTCTGCGCGAGATGCGCATGTTCGCCCACTTGCGCGAGCGCGTGGACACGATTGCCTGGTGGCGCCGGGGACCGCTGGAGCGGCGCCTGGCAAGGGCACGGTATCACGCCATCGAGCCGCATGCACGCGTGCATGCGCTGGACACCGACACCAAGGCCGCCGCCAGTCTGCGCTTCTTCGAAATGCTGTTCGGCCTGGGCCGCGAGCAGGGGCAGGCCTGGCTGTCGGCCCACCTGGGCGACGTCGGGCGACGCAGTTCGGTGGACCTGGCGGCGCTGTTCTACTGAACGGCGCCAGTCGGTCAATCAGCGACGCACCGGCGAACGCGGCGTGGACGGGCCACGGCCTTCGAGGTGACGGAAGTTGATGCGGCCCTTGGTCAGGTCGTAGGGCGAGAGCTCCAGCGACACCCGGTCACCCGCCAGGATGCGGATGTGGTTCTTCTTCATCTTGCCCGCGGCATAGGCCACCAGCTGGTGGCCGTTGTCCAGCGTCACGCGGTAGCGCGAATCGGGCAGCACCTCGTTGACGATGCCGGACATGTCGATCAGTTCTTCCTTGGCCATGCAATGCTCCTGGGATGATGGGGTAATCGGTGAGACGGGGTCAGATGAGGACCGGCCGGTCGGTGGCGGGCGGCTGCGGCGCCTGCGCATCGGGCACCTGCCGGGCACGGACCCAGCGTACGCCCTCTTCATGACCGAAGCTGGCGGCCGCCTCGTGGGTGGAAAAAGCCTCGTCAAAGCGCATCACGCGGGCGGTCGAGGCGCTGCCCTGACCGCTGGCGATGGACACCTGGGCCAGAAAGCGGCCACAGTCGGTCGGACGAGGATTGGCCACGATGCGGTAGCGACCGATCGTGGAACGGGAGGTGACGAATTGGCCCGTCAACTGGCTTGTCGTTGTATGAATCATCGAATCGAATCCTGGGCGGGCCATGCCGGCGTGGAAACCGGACAGGGCCGCAGCCCGATAGCAATTGGCAGCCCCACGCGCCGGGGTGCCCGACTGCCTGACCGGCCTGTGCTGGCGATGGAATGCACCAGATGGCGGGCGACGATCCCCGGCAGGGGCATCGTTCAGGGCAGGGAGAGCGGAAAAGGCGGGGGCGGTGAGCACACACCCGCTTCGCCAGAGAGGGGCCGGACCTGCATCCCCTCTGCCGGGAATGGTTCACAACCGGTGTACGTGCCGGATGCCGCAGGTCGCCTCAGGCGATCCATCTAATGTAGCACGTTGGTGCGTTTTTTGCACGGCCCATGCCCACGGGTCGTCAGGGACGGTCGCAGACAAGCGCCTGCTGGCGCTCCCGCAGCCGCTGGCGCGAGGCCTTGAGCTCGCCCTGCTGGCGGTAGTCCAGCACCTGGCGGACCAGGCCATCGATATTGGCGATCTCCCGACCCAGGCGCTGGCATTCGGCTTGGCCGGAGGGCGGCCGTGGTGCGCCGGGACCGGACGCGACCACCTCCGTCTCCTGACGCCGCTGCTCGGCCAGGGCCACCTGCCGTTCAAAGGACCAGCCTTCGGGCACCCCCGTGGTCCGCTCCAGCTTGGCGCCCCAGTCGGCGCAGGGCTTGCGGGACCAGAAGAAGGTACCCGAGGTTTGGCGGCATTGGTAGAGCGGCACGTTCTTCGGATCGGGAACCTCGGCCGCCGGGATCAGGACCGGGGCCGGCGCAGGATCGGTGGCCGCCACCACCGGTTCACTCTCAGGCTCGTCCGCAGAGGTCCGGAGCCAGCCAATCGCCATGCCGGCAGCGACCACAAGCGGCAAGACCCACGGCCACCAAGGCCGCGGTGGCGGCGGCGTAAACACCTCATCCTGGTAATCGTCGTCCGCCATTTCAGTCGTCCGTCAGATCGCGCCCCCGGCTGCTGCGCCAGATGGAGCGGATGAGCCACAGGCCACCCACAAAGGCACTGGCGAAGCCGAGGAAACCAAAAGCTGGCAGGCCGAACAGGGTGGGGCCGCCCTGCACCGTCATCACGATGGAGGAACCAACGATCAGCGCGGCAATGATGAGGGCCATGGCCAGCCGGTTGGCCGCGTGGTCGATCTGGTTGCCGACGCGGCGCAGATGGTGCAGCTCGATGCCCACGTGCACCCGGCCACGCCGTGCGTTGCGCAGCAGGCGCGAGACGTCGTGCGGCAGCTGCTCGGCCACGGCCAGCGTGCGCCGCAGGGTCTGCCAGGCGCGGTTGGCCACCACCTTGGGGGTGTAGCGCGCACGGATGACCTGCCGCAGCATGGGCAGGGCCTCGGCCGTCATGTGAAAATCCGGGTCCAGCCCGCGGCCCATGCCCTCGAGCGTGATGAAGGCCTTGATCAGCAGGGCCATGTCGGAAGGCAGGCCCAGGTGGTGCTCGCGCAGGATGTTGGTCACATCCACCAGCATGTCGCCCAGGCTCAGTTGCGCCAGGGGCACGCCGTGGTACTGGTCGACAAAGGCCTCGATCTCGCTTTCCAGCTGCGAGAGGTTGACGCTGTGGTCGTCACCGGCCCAGTCCAGCAGCACGTCGGCCACGGTCTGGGGATGCCGCTCGACCAGGCCCAGCAGCAGCTGCAGCAGCTCCTCCCGCCGCCGCTCCGACAGGCGACCGACCATGCCGAAATCGATGAAGGCGATGCGGTTGCCGGCCAGGTAGAACACATTGCCCGGGTGCGGATCGGCGTGGAACAGGCCGTCCTCGATGATCATCTTGAGCACGGCGCGCGACCCGTGCTGAGCCAGCACCTTGCGGTCCAGTCCTTCAGCGTCCAGACGGGCCAGCTCATGGCCTGGAATGCCGCCGACGAAATCCTGCACGTTGACCCGCTCGGTGGTGTGCGCCCAGTGCACGCGCGGCACCACGATGAAAGGCAGCGTCTGCAGGTTGGCGGCGATGCGCTCGGCATTGCGGCACTCGTTGGCCAGATCGAGCTCTCGGCGCAGCGAGCGGGCCAGCTCGCGCACCAGCTGGCGCGGACGGTAGGGCCGCAGGTTGGGCATCTCGGCCTCAGCCACCGCCGCGATGCGGCCCAGCAGGCGCAGATCGGCCTCGATGGTGTCGATGATGCCGGGGCGCCGGATCTTGACCACCACCTCGGCACCGTCCTTCAGGCGCGCGCGGTGCACCTGCGCGATGGACGCCGCGGCCAGCGGCTCGGTATCGAACCAGGCAAATACCTCTTCGGGCTCACCGCCGAGGTCCTCGCGCAGCTGGGGGCGCAACTGGTCGATGGGCACCGGCGGCACGCTGCTGTGCAGCTTCTCGAACTCGGCGATGTAGTCGGGGCCGAACAGATCGGCGCGGCCCGCGAGGATCTGACCGAGCTTCACAAACGTGGGGCCGAGTTCCTCCAGCGCCAGACGCAGCTGCACCGGCGGCTCCAGCCGCGCCAGATCGGCCGCATGGTCCCAGCGCAGGGCATGGCCCGCACGATCGAGCGCATCGGTCATGCCCAGGCGACGCACGCTGTCGCCAAAGCCGTGGCGGATGAGCACGCCCAGGATGGCGTTGAGCCGTCCCATGTCGCGGGCGGCACCGAGCGTTTCGATCAGCATGCCCGGATGATAGTGCCCTGCGCCCCGTGCGCCTTGACGCGGCCTATCGCGCCACCACGGTCTTGACCGGGGGCCCGGGGTCCGGATCGCGGCCGCCGGCATAGACCCCATTGAGCAGGCGCAACTGGGCCTGGGACACCACGGCCTGGCGCTGCAGCTCGGCAAAACCGCCTCGGGGCATGGGCACCACCCGGACCATCCAGGGGCGCGCGGCCTGGCGATCCTCGTCGGTCAGGGCACGAAAGGTCTTCTCGGTCGCGACCAGCTGGGCGAAGTGACGCTGCAGGGCACCGGCATCGGCCGCCAGGTACAGCAGCAGGTACTGCGCCTGGCGCGGGCCAGTGACGAGGGTGAAATCCAGCCGCTGCGCACGCCCATCCCGGCCGGCGACCTGTCCTTCGAAATGGGTGGCGGGCAGCCCGTTGATCTGGCCGCGGGTGATGCGACCCTGTGGCGTCTTGAGCAGCTGGCGGATGATCTCGTCGTGGCTGCGACCGAGCTCCGGCGGCACCCCCATCAGGCGCAGGGCGGCCCCGCGGTCGGGCGCCATCATGGTGACGCTGTCGTCGGCGTTGACGATGCGCCAGCCCGCAGACGCGGTGATGGCCACACCCAGGTCCGGGTGGTAGAAATGCTGGCCGCGGGTCAGACCTTGGGATGGACTTTCGCCAAAGCGCATGCCCTCGATCATCCGGAGGAACCGGTCCCGCCCGTCGTCCCCGTACTGACCCGCATGGGCCGCCGCGTGCTGGCGGATGTCGCGCAGGCGCTGCTCGTTGCTCGGGTGCGAGGACAGCCAGCCACCGCCCTCTGACGGTGACTCGCCGCGGGCACGGGCCTGATCGGCGGCGTAGCGCTCCTGCGAGTACAGCACACCGATCACGTCGACCATGTTGCCAGGGTCGTAGCGGTTGCGGGCCAGGTACTCGGCACCCAGGGCGTCGGCCTGCAGTTCCTGCTCGCGGCTGTAGCGGGCCACATAGCCGGCGGCCACGCCTTGCGCCACCTGGCCGAAGAGCTCGGTACTGCCCTCCAGCCCCGCCGCACCTTCCAGAATGGCGCCGAGCACGGTGGCGGCCAGCACGCCAATGCCGGCGGCCTGCTGGCGGGTGGCGCGCTGGGCACCATGTCGGGCGGTGACGTGGCCGATCTCGTGTCCGATCACCCCGGCCATGTCGGCCTCGCTCTCCATATAGGCCAGAATGCCGCGGGTGATGTAAACGTAGCCACCGGGCAAGGCAAAGGCATTGACCTCCGGACTGTCCAGCACGGTGAAGGTCCATGGCAGGTTCGCGCGGTGCGAATTGCGCGCCAGCTTCTGGCCCACCTCGTTCACATAGGCCTGCAGCTTCGCATCCGGATAGGCGCCATAGGATTTAAGGACCTCGGCATGGGCCTTCTTGCCCTCGGCGATTTCCATTGGCTCGTCCATCACCGTACGCTCGGTCTGACCGGTGACCGGGTTGACGACGGTGGTGCCGCAACCCGCCAGCATCAGCACGGTGAACAGGCTCAGGCCCAGTTGTCTGAAAAACATGCGATCTCCGCGTGAAAAGGACTGGCCGGTCTCAGTCCCGGTGGACCGCCATGCAGGCCTCGACGGCCCGGGCGCTCTGCTCGCGTGTCTGCTCGACCAGGAAGTCGAGGAAGGCGCGCGTGCGCTGGGGAATGAACTTGCGGCTGGGCAGGGCCGCGTACATGGTCAGCCGACCCGTGATCCAGGGTGAAAGCACGCGCACCAGGGTGCCTGCACTGAGGTAGGGGGCCACCAGGTCGACGGACACCGAGGTGATGCCGGCGCCGTCCAGGCAGGCCCGCAGCAGGGTATCGGTGTGGTTGGCCCGCAGACCCGCCTCGATCGACACATCCACATGTTCCTCGGGACGCTTGGCGCACCACAGGCGCCAGACGCGTGGCGAACCGAGCGGTCCCTTGAGCCGCAGGCAGTCGTGCTGCGCCAGGTCTTCGGGCTTGAGCGGTTCGCCCCGGCGGCGCACATAGGCCGGAGAAGCGACCAGGATGGCCTCGGACTCGATGACCTTGCGCGCGACGATGTCGGCATCGAAGCCGGCGTCGGTACCCAGCAGCGTGATGTCGTGGTCCTCGATCGGCGGTTCGGCGGTGGTCTCGACATCGATGTCGATGGCGATGCGCGGGTACTGCTGCCGGAAAGAGGCCAGCAGCGGCGCCAGCACGTAGGTGGCCAGCACCGGCGGCGCGTGCAGACGCAGGGTGCCGGCCAGTTCGGTGGAATGGGCGCTGGTGACGGCGTGGGCCTCGTCGATGTCCTGCAGGATGTTGCGCACCCGGCTGAGGTAGTTGTGACCGGCCTCGGTCAGGGACAGGCGGCGCGTGCTGCGCTGGAGCAGCCGCGTGCCCAGGTGCTCCTCCAGGTCGGCCACAAGGCGGGTGACCACCGGCGGCGACATGTCCAGCGCGCGCGCGGCACCGGCAAAGCTGCCTTCATCCACCACACGCTCGAACACGCGCATCGACAGCAGGCGATCCATGAAAGCTCCAGAATGATTCCAGAGCGGATTATTTCAGTTCGGCTTGGGTCCAGCCAGCGGTGCCCAGGCACGGTCTGATGCGTTCAGGTCACCGGCGCCGGGTTGAACAGCACCAGATCGTTGTGCAAGCCCCAGCGTTCGGCCCAGGTCTTTTCGCCGCTGGCCACCGCCAGCAGGCGGTGAAACAGTTCCCAGCCCAGTTCCTCGATGGTGGCCTCGCCGCTGGCGATGCGGCCGGCATTGATGTCCATCAGGTCGTGCCAGCGGCGCGCCAGGTCGTTGCGGGTAGCCACCTTGATGACCGGACATTCGGCGAGGCCATAGGGCGTCCCACGGCCAGTAGTGAAGACGTGCAGGTTCATGCCCGCGGCCAGTTGCAGCGTGCCGCAGATGAAGTCGCTGGCGGGCGTGGCCGCGAAGATCAGGCCTTTCTGCGTCACCTTCTCGCCGGGCGCGATCACACCGTGGATCGGGCCGTTTCCGCTCTTGACGATGGAACCCATGGCCTTCTCGACGATGTTGGACAGGCCGCCCTTCTTGTTGCCGGGCGTGGTGTTGGCGCTGCGGTCGGCCTGACCCCGCGCGAGGTAGGCGTCGTACCAGGCAAGTTCACGCACAATGGCGTCGGCCACTTCGGGCGTCGCGGCGCGGCGCGTGAGCTGGTCCACCGCGTCGCGCACCTCGGTGTTCTCGCTGAACATCACCGTGGCGCCGGCGCGCACCAGCAGGTCGGTGGCAAAGCCCACCGCCGGGTTGGCGGTCACACCCGAGAAGGCGTCGCTGCCCCCGCACTGCACGCCCACCACCAGCTCGCTGACCGGACAGGTGGTGCGCTGGCGCGCGTTCAGGCGTTCGAGGTGGGTTTTCGCCTGTGTGAGGATTGAGTCGATCATCGACATGAAGCCGACGTGTTTCTCCTCCTGGAGCACAACGGTTGACCCCCCTGCGCCGCTTTGCGTCTCCCCCCCTGACAGGGGGGGCACACCCTGTGGCCCGGCAGAGCCGGTGCCACGGGTGTCGCTGGATGCTTGAATCGGAATGGCATTGGCGGGGAACAGCCGCTCGGGCTGCAGCTTCTCGCAGCCCAGGCTGAGCACCATCACCTCGCCGCCGAAGTTGGGGTTGCTCGCCAGGTTGCGCACCGTGCGGATGGGGATGATGGCGTCGGGCGCGTCAATGGCCACGCCGCAGCCGTAGCTGTGCGTCAGGCCCACCACGCCGTCCACGTTGGGGTAGTGCGGCAGCAGGTCTTTCCTGATGCGCTCGACAGCAAATTCGAGCACACCGGCCACGCACTGCACCGTGGTCGTCACGGCCAGCAGGTTGCGCGTGCCCACACTGCCATCGGCGTTGCGGAAACCCAAGAAAGTGAAGCCGTCCAGTGGTGGCAGATCGGCCGGTGGCTGCGGCGCGGGCAGGTTGTCGAAGCTGCGCGCGCCGGGCATCACCAGCCGCTGTTCGTTGACCCAACCACCCGCGGGAATGTCCACTGCCGTGTGGCCAATGACCACGTCGTAGCGCCGCACTTCGGTGCCGGCGGGCAGATCGGTCAGCGCGACCTTGTGGCCTTGTGGCACGGCCTGCACCAGTGTCGGGCCGCCGGGCAGGGCGGTGCCGGCGGGCAGGCCGCCGTCGTTGACGACCACCACCACGTTGTCGGACGGATGGATGCGGATGGTGCGGGGTGTCAAAGGGGCGTTCATCGGCGGGACTTCTTCGGGGTCAGCAGGGCTCAGACCGCGCCGGCAGGCAGGGGCTCGCCGGTCAGACCGGCTCGCAGATTGGCCAGACAAAGGTCGGCCATGGCCTGGCGCGTGTCGTGGGTGCCGCTGGCCATGTGCGGGGCCAGCACCACCTGTTCCATGACCAGTAGTTCGGCGGGCACGCGGGGTTCGTCGTCGAACACGTCCAGCGCCGCGCCGCCGAGTTCGCCGTTCTGCAGACTGGCGATGAGCGCGGCCTGATCCACCACGCTGCCGCGCGCCACGTTGACCAGCAGGCCCTTCGGGCCGAGCGCGCGCAGCACCTCGGCGTTGACCAGGTGGCGCGTGCCGGCGCCACCGGCCACGGTGAGCACCAGAAAGTCGGCCCACAGCGCCAGCGCCTGCAGCGAGGGCTCGAAGCGCCAGGGCACGCCATCGGCGGTGCCGCGGTTGGTGTAGGCAATGTCCATGTCAAAGCCCGCCGCCCGCCGGGCCACGGCCTGTCCGATCCGGCCCAGACCCACGATGCCCAGGCGCTTGCCGCTGACGCGGGTGGTCAGCGGGTAACGGCCCTGCAGCCAGTCGCCGCGCCGCACGAAGCGGTCGGCCGCGGCGATGCGACGCGCGCCGTCGATCAGCAGGCCCATGGCCAGGTCGGCCACGCAGTCGTTGAGCACATCGGGTGTGTAGCCCACCGGCAGGCCCGCCGCGCGCGCTGCGTCCAGCGGCAGCCGGTCCAGGCCCACGCCGAAAGACGACACCACCTTCAGCGCCGGCAGTTGCGGCAACCAGGCTGCCGGCACCCCCACCGGGGCCGAGGTCACGACCGCCGCCACGCGCGCCGCATCGGCGCGGTCGGCCAGCGGCGCGTCGGCGGTGAGGGCCTGTGCGCCCAACACGTCGTGCTGTTCGCGCAGTGCCGCTTCCAGCGCCGGCATCAGCGGGCCGATCTGCAGGACGGTGGTGCGGTTCATGGGGTCAGCGGACCAGGCAGGGCTTCTTGTGGTCGAACGTCCAGCCCGGGATCAGGTACTGCATGGCCATGGCGTCGTCGCGCGCTCCCAGGCCGTGCTGCAGGTAGAGCTGGTGGGCCTTCTCGACCTCAGCCAGGTCGATCTCGATGCCCAGGCCGGGCTTCCTGGGCACCTGAACATAGCCGCCTTCGATCGTCAGCGGTTCTTTGGTCAGGCGCTGGCCGTCCTGCCAGATCCAGTGCGTGTCGATGGCCGTGACCTTGCCCGGTGCGGCCGCGCCCACGTGGGTGAACATGGCCAGCGAGATGTCGAAGTGGTTGTTGCTGTGCGAGCCCCAGGTCAGGCCCCAGTCGCGGCAGGTCTGCGCCACGCGCACGCTGCCGGCCATGGTCCAGAAGTGCGGGTCGGCCAGCGGGATGTCCACGCTCTGCAGCGCCAGCGAATGCGCCATCTGGCGCCAGTCGGTGGCGACCATGTTGGTGGCGGTAGGCAGGCCGGTGGCGCGGCGGAACTCGGCCATCACCTCGCGGCCGCTGAAGCCTTCCTCGGCGCCACACGGGTCTTCGGCATAGGCCACCACGCCGCGCATCTTGTGGCCCAGGCGGATCGCGTCCTTCAGCAGCCAGCCGCCGTTGGGGTCCAGCGTCACGCGCGCTTCGGGGAAGCGCTGGTGCAGCGCGGTCACGGCCTCCACCTCGGCGTCGCCCGCGAGCACGCCGCCCTTGAGCTTGAAGTCCTGGAAGCCGTAGCGTTTCTGCGCCGCCTCGGCCAGGCGCACCACGGCCTCGGGCGTCATCGCGGCCTCGTGGCGCAGGCGGCACCAGTCGTCGGCGTTGTCGGGTTCGCTCGCGTAGGGCAGGTCCGTCTTGTTCCGGTCGCCGACGAAGAACAGGTAGCCCAGCATCTGCACCGCGTGGCGCTGCTGGCCTTCGCCCAGCAGGGCCGCGACCGGCAGGTTCAGGTGCTGGCCCTGCAGGTCCAGCAGGGCCGATTCGACGGCCGTCACGGCGTGGATGGTGGTGCGCAGGTCGAAGGTCTGCAGGCCGCGGCCGCCGCTGTCGCGGTCGGCGAACTTCACGCGCATGGCGTTGAGGATGGCCTGCAGGTTGCCGATAGACTGGTCTTCCACCAGCGGACGCGCGTCTTGGAGCGTCTGGCGGATCTTCTCGCCGCCGGGCACCTCGCCCAGGCCGGTGTGGCCCGCGTTGTCGGTGACGATGACGATGTTGCGCGTGAAGAAGGGCGCGTGCGCGCCCGAGAGGTTGAGCAGCATGCCGTCCCGGCCAGCAACCGGGACGACGCGCATCGACTGGACGATCGGTGCGGTCATGGTGGCTCAATCCGCCTTGATGTTTCTGGCGGTGATCAGCTTCTGCCAGCGGGCAAATTCACTGGCCTGAAAGGCGGCGAACTGCTCGGGCGTGTTCAGCACGATCTCGAAACCGAGGTCGGTCAGCTTGGTACTGGTCGCAGGCTCGCGGATGATGGACACAATCGCTTCCTGGACCCGCTTGCGGACCTCCGCAGGTACCCCTTTGGGTGCGGCCACCGCTTGCCATGACTGGACGTTGGCATCTTTGACGCCGCCTTCTTCCAGCGTGGGCACCTCTGGCAGCAGAGGAGAGCGCCTGGCGCTGGTGATGGCCAGGGGGCGCAGCTTGCCCGCCTTGATCTGCGGCAGGGCGGTGTTGATGTTCATGAACGACGCGTCCACCTGGTTGCCCAGCAGATCACTCATGACCGGGCCACCGCCCTTGTAAGGGATGTGCACACCGCTGGTGCCTGTCTGCTGCCAGAACAGTTCCGCGGTCAGGTGGTCACTGGAGCCATTGCCCGAGGACGCGAATGTCATTTTCCCCGGTTGGGCTTTCTGGTGGGCAATCACGTCGGCCAGCGACTTGTGCGCCGAGGCGGCCGGCACGACCAGCACATTGGGCGCCTGGACCACCACCGTGATCGGATCGAGGTCCTTGAGCGCGTCGTACTGGACCTTGATGAGGTGGGGGGCAATCACAAACGGGCCCAGCGAGGCCACGAAGAGCGTGTGGCCATCGGGCGCCGAGCGGACCACATGGGTCGCTCCGATGGTCCCGGTGGCGCCAGCCTTGTTCTCGACCACCACGGTGGCACCGCCCAGCTTTTCGCCCAGCTTGGCGGAGATGGTCCGCGCAATCATGTCGGTGGATCCCCCGGGAGGGAAGGGCACGACCAGGGTGACCGTCTTGTCAGGCCAGGCAAGGGCCGGCAGGCTGGTCGCGGCGGCCAGCAGCAAGGACATCAGTTGCTTTTTCATGGAATGTCTCCTTGGGCTTTACTCGAGGGTGATCTTTTCTTCCCGGACGATCTTTGCCATCTCGGGCAGCTCTGCCTTGATCCAGGCAGCAAACTCATCGCTGGTCATCTTCGACGGTTCGGCACCCAGCGTCTGCAACTTCTCCTTGACGTCGGGAAGCGCGGTGATGCGCTGCACCTCGGCGTGGATCAGGTCCACAACGGCTTTGGGCGTGCCCGCCGGCGCCAGAATGCCCTGCCAGCTGCCGGTCAGGAATCCCGGAACGGATTCGCTGACGGCAGGGGTGTCCGGCAGTTCGCCCCAGCGCTTCGCCGACGACACCGCCAGCAGCTTGAGCTTCCCGGACTTGACGTGCGGGTACGTGGCGACCATGCCGTTGAAAGTCACATCCATGTGACCACCGACCAGATCGTTCATGGCCTGGGAGCCACCCTTGTAGGGCACATAGTTCCATTGGATGCCATGGCGACGGGCAAACTGGACGCCCGCCATGTGGGTGGCGCTGCCCATGCCGGCGGCGGCGGCAAAGTTCAGCCTGCCCGGGTTGGCCTTGGCATACTTGACCAGATCGGCCATGCTGTTGACCGGTACCTTGGTGCTGACTACCAGCAAGTGGGGCGAATAGCCGACCATCGCCACCGGCACGAAGTCCTTTTGCACGTCGAAGGGGAGCTTGTACAGCGCCGGACTGATGGTGAGGTTGCCCACATCCATCAGCACGAAGGTATAGCCATCCGGGGCCGACTTGGCCACGAGGTCAGCCCCCAGATTGCCCGCATTGCCTGCCTTGTTCTCGACCACGACGGACTGGCCCAGTTTCTCGCTCATCTTCTGGCCGATCAGGCGCGCCAGCACGTCCGAGGTACCTCCGGCCGGGAAGGGCACCACGATGCGGATGGGCTTGGTCGGGTAAGTCTGGGCCCAGAGGGCGCTGTGGCCCAGGGACAGGGTGGCGGCCACAGCGGCGGCCATCACAAAGGTTCTCTTTTGCATGTCTCTCTCTTCTCGGTGGTCAGGGGTGGTGGTGAAAGGGTTACTGCGGACCGAGTGCGTCGATCAGCGCCTTGAGCTCTTCCATCTCGCCAGGCTTGAGGTCCGACAGCGGTGCGCGCACAGGGCCGGCATCGTGGCCGACCAGCCTGGCGCCCGCCTTGATGATGCTCACGCCGTAGCCCTCGACCCGGTTGCGGATCTTCAGATAGGGCATGAAGAACTGCCTGAGCAGCTGGTGCTGCGTGGCCATGTCGTCGGTGCGCACGGCTTCATAGAACGCCATCGCCGTCCTGGGGATGAAATTGAAGACGGCGGACGAATACACCGGCGTGCCCAGCGCCTTGTAAGCGGCGGCGTACACCTCGGCCGTGGGCAGGCCGCCCAGGTAGGCGAAGCGGTCGCCCATCTTCATGAAGATGCTCGACATCAGCTCGATGTTGCCCATGCCATCCTTGAAACCGATCAGGTTCGGGCAGCGCTCGGCCAGGATGGCCAGCGACTCGGGCGTGAACTTGGTGCGGTCGCGGTTGTAGACGATGACGCCGAATTTCACGCTCTTGCAGACCTGCTCGACATGGGCGATCAGGCCTTCCTGGCCAGCTTCGGTCAGATAGTGCGGCAGCAGCAGGACGCCGTGGGCACCCAGACGCTCGGCTTCCTGGGCGTGGGCAATGGCCGTGCGGGTCGGGCCACCGGCGCCCGCAATGATGGGGACCTTGCCGCGGCAGGTGTCGACCGCGGTCCGGATGATCTGGCCGTATTCCTCACCGTAGAGCGAGAAGTACTCGCCGGTGCCCCCGGCCGCGAACAGCGCACTGGCGCCATAAGGCGCCAGCCACTCCAGGCGGGCGGCGTAGCCCTTGGCGTTGAAATCGCCCTGGGCGTCGAAGTCCGTCACGGGAAAGGACAGCAGTCCGGAGGACATGACCTGTTTGAGGTCTTGGGGGGTGTATTGCATGGTGTGCACTCTGATGGCGGAGAACAGGATGGGCTTGCAAAGGCTTGGACAGGCTGGAATCTCTTTGCTACAGTTCAATCAGTGACGATGTCTGTTGTATGTCGTCTGACAACTGGCGCAATTGTGTGAAGCCCTCATCCGGCTGTCAAGGAAAAATCCATGTCCTCCGTGAAAACCCTAGGTTCCATGGCGCCCAACGCACCGGCGCGGGGGCGTCGCCCGCGTGGGCTGGTCCCGGAGATCGTCTGCGCCCTGGAAGCCGATATCCGCGAAGGTCGGCTGCAGATCGGTGACAAGCTGCCGACCGAGTCTGAACTGGTCAACCGCTTCGATGTCAGCCGCACCGTGGTGCGCGAGGCCATTTCGCGTCTGCAGGCCTCTGGCCTGGTGGAGACCCGACATGGCATCGGCACCTTTGTCCGCGAGCGACAGACCCCCACCCCGACTTTCCGCATCGCGCCCGAGGATTTCGCCACGGCCGCCGATGTGATCTCCCTGCTGGAGTTGCGCATCAGTCTGGAAAGCGAGGCCGCGAGCCTGGCCGCCCAGCGGCGCGACGATGCCGGACTGGCTGCCATGGGGGCTGCCCTGGCGGCCTTTGAAGCGGCCATTCTTGCCGAATCGGACGCGGTACCGTCGGACTTCCAGTTCCACATGGAGGTCGCCCGGGCCACCGGCAACCGGCATTTCGCCGACCTCATGACCTACCTGGGCACGATGATCATCCCGCGCACCCGCCTGAAGACCGCCAGCGATGCCCCCGAAGGACGCCTGGCCTACCTGCAGCGGGTACACCACGAGCATGAAAGCATCTTTTTCGCGATCCGGGACCGCGACGCCGAAGCCGCACGCGCGGCCATGCGCACCCACCTGAACAACAGCCGTGAGCGCCTGCGCCGCGCGCAGACCGCCGACACGCTGGTGACCAGTCCCTGAACCCGACCCCACAGGCAGCCAACGGCTGCCTTTTTACCCCCTCATCTCATCAGACATCATTTGTCTAATTTCAAGGAGATTGCTTTCATGACGACCCTGATTTCCCTGGACGCACGCACCGGCCAGCCCACTGGCGAGTCCTGGCCCGCATCCACCACCGCCGACATCGATGCCGCCGTGCGCGCCGCCCATGCCGTTGCTGCAGACTGGGGCGCCAGCAACGGCCTTGCCAGGGCCACCTTGCTGCGCGATCTGGCCAGCGCACTGGAGGCCGATCGCGAGGGCCTGGTGACCTGCGCCGACCGCGAGACCGCCCTGGGCAGCCCGCGACTGAACGGAGAACTGGACCGGACCACCTTCCAGCTGCGCCGCTTTGCCGACATGGCCGAACGCGGCGAGCCTTTCCGCACCGAGGACGACCCGGCGGTGACCGGGGCTCCACCAGTCGGCCATCCCGCCATGCAGCGACAGCGCGTGCCCCTGGGTCCGGTGGCGATGTTCGCGGCCAGCAACTTTCCCTTTGCCTTTTCGGTGCTCGGTGGTGATACCGCATCGGCCCTGGCGGCCGGTTGCCCGGTGGTGGTCAAAGCCCACCCGGGACATCCGGCCCTGTCGCAACGGGTCCACACCCTGATCCAGGCGGTGCTGGCACGCCAGGGTCTGCCCGCCGGTCTGATCGGCCTGGTGCAAGGCGCCGGGATCGAGGTGGGCGTGGCGCTGATTCGCCATCCCCTGATCGCCGCGGGCGCTTTCACCGGCTCCACCCGGGGAGGACTTGCGCTGCAGGCCGAGGCCAATGCCCGCCCCCGGCCCATCCCGTTCTACGGTGAGCTCGGTGCCATCAACCCGGTGGTGGCGCTGCCCGGGGCGCTGACCGCCCAAGGTGCCGAACTGGCCACCACGCTGGCGGGCTCGATCACGCTCGGTTGTGGCCAGTTCTGCACTAACCCCGGCCTGCTGGTGATGCTGGACCACCCGGCCACGTACACCTTCATCGGCCAGTTGCAGGCGGCTCTGGCGGCGCTGCAGCCACATCCGATGCTCACGCCGGGCATACGGCAAGCCTTTGACGCGGGCGTGGCCCAACTTCTGCAGGCAGGTGCCGACCTGGTGTGGCAATCGCAAGGGCAGGGAACAGCCCCGGGTCCCCATCTGCTGACGGTGGGGGCACAGAGGTTCATGGCCGAGGCCGCCTTGCGGGAAGAAGTCTTCGGCCCCTCGAACCTGATCGTGCGCTGCGCGGACGTGGAAGAGGTGTTGGGGGTGCTGATGGCCGTCGGCGGCAGCCTGACGGTGACGGTGTGGGGCGTCGAGACCGACACGGCGGATCACCGCGCTCTGGTGCGCACCGCCATGCAGATCGCCGGTCGGGTGCTGTTTGCCGGGGTACCGACGGGTGTGGCCGTCACCAGGGCCCAACAGCATGGCGGCCCCTGGCCGGCCTCCACCGCACCCATGACCACCTCGGTCGGTGACGCGGCGCTGGATCGCTTTCTGCGCCCGGTGTGTCTGCAGGATGCCCCGGCCTGGCTGCAGGCACGGGCCGGGGTGCCTTGCTGATCGTCTGAGCCTGCCCGGCGGGCAGGCCTTGTCTCAAGGCTTGCGGTCGGGCAGCTCGATCTTGACTTCCAGCACCTCCAGGTCGTCCTGGCGCTCCAGGTGGACCTTGATGTCGTCCTGGTTGATCTGGATGTACTTGCTGATCACGGCCACCAGCTCGCGCTGCAGGGCCGGCAGGTAATCGGGCGTGGCCGCGCTGCGGCCGGCGCGCTCGTGCGCCAGGATGATCTGCAAACGTTCCTTGGCGACGCTGGCGGTCTTCTTCTTTTCGCCGAGCAGGAAAGACAGGAAGGACATGGCTTACTTGCTCCCGAACAGGCGCTTGAAGAAGCCGGGCTTCTCGGCGTCGATGAAGCGCAGCGGCTTCTCGGCCCCCAGGAAGCGGTCGATCACATCGCTGTAGGCCTCGGCCACATCGGTACCCTTGAGGTGGATCGCCGGCGTGCCCTGGTTGGAGGCCTGCAGCACGTTCTCGCTCTCGGGGATGACACCGATCAGCTTGATGCGCAGGATGTCCTGGATGTCCTCCAGGCTGAGCATCTGGCCGTCGGCCACGCGGTTGGGGTTGTAGCGGGTGATCAGCAGGTGTTCCTTGATCGGCTCCTTGCCCTCGATGGCTCGCTTGGTCTTGCTGCCCAGCATGCCCAGGATGCGGTCGGAGTCGCGCACCGAGGAGACCTCGGGGTTGGTCACCACCAGGGCCTCGTCGGCGTAGTGCATGGCCATCAGCGCGCCGGTTTCGATGCCGGCGGGCGAATCACAGACGATGTAGTCGAAACCCATGCCGGCCAGGTCGTTGAGGACCTTCTCCACGCCTTCCTGCGTCAGCGCGTCCTTGTCGCGGGTCTGGCTGGCGGCCAGCACGAACAGGTTGTCGCAGGTCTTGTCCTTGATCAGGGCCTGGTTCAGGTTCGCCTCACCATGGATCACGTTGATCAGGTCATAAACCACACGCCGCTCGCAACCCATGATGAGGTCGAGGTTGCGCAGGCCGACGTCGAAGTCGATGACGGCGGTCTTGTGGCCGCGCAAAGCCAGGCCGGAGGCAAAGCTGGCGCTGGTGGTGGTCTTTCCCACGCCACCCTTGCCGGAAGTGACGACAACGATCTTGGTCATGGTGAGGGTCTTTCTCGCTCGGTTGGTCTGGGTTGGTCGGTGGGTCAGCGCTTCAGGCGCTGATGGCATCGATGACGAGCTTGTCGCCATCGGGCCCGGAATTGAGGCGCACCTGCGCCGGCTTGCCCTGCACCTCGGGTGGCAGCGGGTTCTCCGAGGTGCGGTAGATGCCCGCGATCGAGATCAGCTCCGGGTCCATGGACAGGGCGAAGATGCGGGCCTCGGCGTTGCCTCGGGCGCCAGCGATGGCCTTGCCGCGCAGCGGTGCATAGACATGGATGTGGCCATCGGCAATCACCTCGGCACCCGGGTTGACCATGGCCATGACCACCAGGTCTCGGCCGCGCGCATACACCTGCTGGCCCGAGCGCAAGGGCTTGTCGATGACCAGGGCGTTGGAGGTCGGCGGCGGCGCCACCGGGGCAGGCGCCGCCGGTGCGGCGGATGCGGCCGGGGCCGTGGCGGGTGCGGGACCGCTGGCGCGCTGGACCACGGCGTCGTCGGCTGGCACCAGGCCCGCCAGCACGGCGGCCGCCATCTGCGTCTCATTGCCACCGCGCACCGCCAGGGGACGCAGGCGGTGCTGGCCCAGCAGCGCGGTCAGGCGGGCGAAATCCAGGGGCGCATCCGCCTCGTCCGAGGTCTGCAGCGGCCCCAGATCGATCAAGAGCGGATCGTGGTCGAAGAAATCGGGCACATCGCCGAAGCGCTGACGCAACTCATCCTCCAGCCGGGACAGGTCGGCCGATTTGAGCAACAGGGCCACCAGGGGCAGACTGGCGCTCTTGATCTCGAAAGTGACGGGCGCTTGGGCGTTGAGGACAGTGGACATGTCGGAGGCGGGCTGGCGGCCGGGGGTACCGCGGCGCGTGGCAGGCAGTTTACCAGTGGCCTGCCGCCCGCCGACCGGCGAGCGGCACCAGGCTGTGAACAGGTGTAGCCACCGCTGACATACCATGTGGGGTATGAAACACCCTGCGCCCGCCAGTGCTTGTGCCCGTGCCTGGCTGATCATCCGCATGACCCGCCCGGCCTTCCTGCTCCTGACAGTGGTGGCCTGTGTGCTGGGCACAGCCACCGCCGCCGCCTGCGGTTGCGGACTGGACCCGGGTCTGGCCCTGACCGCGGGCGTGCTGGCGGTGCTGGCCCATGCGGCCGGCAACGTGATCAATGACCTGCACGATGCCCGCAACGGCGCCGATGCCGCCAACCTGCAACCGATGACCCCTTTTGCTGGCGGCTCGCGCCTGATCCAGCAGGGGTTGGTGTCCGAGCGGCAGACCGCCGAAGTCGCCTGGGGCCTGATGCTGCTGGTGGCTCTGGGTGGCCTGTGGCTGGCGGTCAAGACCGGTGGCGGACTGATTCCCCTGGGCCTGGCGGGCCTGGGTCTGGCCTGGGCCTATTCGGCACCGCCCCTGAAGCTGATGTCGCGCGGGCTGGGCGAACTGGCGGTGGGTCTGGTCTGGTTCCTGGTGGTGATCGGTGCGGACTATGTGCAGCGGAGGCAATTTTTCCTGATACCGGCCAGTGCGGCCGCCAGCTTCGCACTGCTGACCATGGCGGTGCTGCTGATCAACAGCCTGCCGGATGCCGCCAGCGATGCGCAAGTTGGGAAACACACCACCGCGGTACGCCTGGGCGCCGATGGCAGCTGTGTGCTGTATGTCCTGCTCATCCTGCTGGCCCACGGCTGGCTGGCGCTGAGCACCTGGTGGCTGATCCCGCCCGTGCAGGCGCTCTGGGGTCTGCTGTCCCTGCCACTGTCGCTGAGCGCGGCGGTGCTGCTGGTGCGCCACCGGCAGGACACCGGGCACTTGCGCCCTGCCCTGGTCCTGAGCGTGGCCGCCGTTCTGGTGCACGGTCTGGGCATGGCCGCCGGCTTCTGGCAGGTCGCCCGACTGCACTGAATCCTTCGTTCTGCCCCCATGGCCGACACCGTCGGCCATTTTTTTGCACAAGTTTGTTGATAACTTTCTGGCAACTCATGATTTATCCACAGGGTTGTGGATTTCCGGACATTTGTCCCCGTTCGCGAACATCACCGTCCGGGGCAGTGCCCACACACTTTGATCGAGTCCAGATCGTTGATATGTCAGGAAAAAAGTGGCTTGTCCACAGACCTGGCGCTTGCTCTACTACTCCTACTAATTTGAAATAAAGAACTTAGAGAAGAACAACAGACAAAAAAAAGCCACCCCGACAGGGGCGGCTCGCGTCAAAAAATGCCTGAAAAACAGGCAAACCAGGTCTCAGAAACTCACAAGGGGTGGGTCACCAGCTTGAAATCAGGGTCCTCGACAAAGGTTTTCACCGCGAAACCCAGACTGCGCATGAGCTTGAGCATGCCGGGGTTGTTGGCCAGCACCAGCCCCTCGATCTCGGCCAGGCCCTTGTCGCGGGCCTCCTCCATGATGCTCAGCATCAGGCGTGACCCCAGGCCCTTGCCGTTGAAGTCATCCGCCACCACGAGCGAAAACTCGCAGCTGGATTTGTCCGGGTTGGTGATGTAGCGCGACACGCCGATGATGCGTTCGGTCTCCTCCATCTCGCCGTCGGGATTGGCCTTGCGCTCCTTGAGCACCGCCACCAGGGCCATTTCCCGGTCGTAGTCGATCAGCGTCAGACGCGCCAGCATGGGGGTCGGCAACTCGGTCATGGCCGAGACGAAACGGAAATACCGGCTTTCAGACGACAGGCCATGCACCAGGTCCTGCAGCATCTGGGCATCGTCGGGGTGGATGGGGCGGATGGTGTACTCGCCACCCCCGCGCATCGGCCAGATCTGCTCGTAGCGCGCCGGGTAGGGCAGGATCGACAGGTGGGCGTAGTTGCGGGCGGTGGCCGGCGCGCTGTCGATCACGATGCGTGCATCCACGGCGACCGCGCCGCTTTCATCGACGATGATGGGGTTGATGTCCATCTCGCGCAGCTGGGGCAACTCGCAGACCATTTCCGAGACGCGCAACAGCACCTGTTCCAGGGCCTCGCGATCGACCGCACTGGCGCCCCGCCATTCCCCCAGGGTATCGGCCACGCGGGAACGTTCGATCAGGCGCCGGGCCAGGAACTGGTTGAGCGGCGGCAGTTCCATGGCCTGATCGTCGATCAGTTCGATCATGGTCCCCCCGGCACCAAAGGCAATCACCGGGCCGAAGGGGTCGTCGGTCTTGAGGCCGATGTACAGCTCGCGGCCGCGCCGGTCACCCGCCATCTTCTGGATGGTCACGCCGTTGATGCGGGCATCGGGCTTGAGGCGTCCGACGGTCTGGATCATGGTGTTGTAGACGTCACGCACCGCCGTGGCATTGCGCACGTTCAGCGCCACGCCATTGACGTCGCTCTTGTGGCTGATGTCGGGCGAGTCGATCTTCAGGGCCACCGGGTAGCCCAGCTGGGTCGCGATCATCATGGCCTCGTTGGCGCTGCGCGCCAGCAGGGTCTGCGTGACCGGGATGTGGAAGGCCGAGAGCAGGGCCTTGGATTCCATCTCGGTGAGCACTTTGCGGCGCTCGGTCAGCACGTTCTCGATGATCAGGCGCGCGCCTTCGATGTCGGGCTTGGCCAGCGGCGACAGCGGGGGCGGGGTCTGCTGCAGCAACTGCTGGTTCTGGTAGAAGCTGGCGATGTTGCCGAAGGCGCCGACGGCCGCCTCGGGCGTTCTGAAGCTGGGGATGTTGGCCGTGGCCAGCACCTCGCGCGCCTGACCGACGGAATCGTCGCCCATCCAGCAGCACAGCAGGGGTTTGCCCAGTTTCGGATTGACCTGGGCGATGGCATCGGCCACGGCCGCGGCATCCACATCCGCCTTGGGTGAATGCACCACCAGGATGCCATCGACACCCCGGTCCTTGCCAGCGGCCTCCAGGGCGGCGGCGTAATGCTCGGGCAGGGCCTCTTCGGACAGGTCGATCAGGTCCGACAGGGAGGCGAGCGCCGGCAATTGGGGCTTGAGCGACGTGGCCGAGTCGGGTGAGAGCCGCGCCAGGTCCAGACCGATCTCGTTGGCCCAGTCGGCGGCGAGCACGCCGGGACCGCCGCCGTTGGTGACGATGGCCAGCCGCTTGCCCACCGGCCGGTAGCGCGAGGCCAGGCACTTGGCGGCAGAGAACAGCTGCACGAAGGACTTGACCCGCACGGCACCCGCCCGGCGCAGCGCAGCGTCGAACACATCGTCGCTGCCGACGATGGCGCCACTGTGGGTCTGTGCGGCCTCGTTGCCGGCCGGCTTGCGTCCGGCCTTGAGCACCACCACCGGCTTGGCGTTGGCGGCGGCGCGCAGCGCGCTCATGAAGCGGCGTGCGTTGGAGATGCCTTCCATGTAGACCACGATGCTGTGCGTCTTGCCGTCGTTGGCCAGATAGTCCAGCACCTGGGCCAGGTCCACCGAGGTGTTGGGCCCGAGCGAGACGACCGTGGAAAAACCGACCGAGTTCTTGGCGGCCCAGTCCAGGATCGAGGCCGTCAGGGCCCCCGACTGCGACACCAGCGCCAGCGGGCCGGGCGTGGCCAGCTTGCCGGCCACACTGGCATTCAGACCGGCGGCCGGCCACTGGAAACCCAGGCTGTTGGGACCGAGCAGGTGCATGCCGTGGCGCCTGGCCACCCGGTGCATGTCGGCGGCCAGATCGGCACTGACGCCGCTGCCCACCACCAGGGCGGCCCGGCACTTGATGCGTCCGGCCACTTCCAGCGCTTCGATCACTTCACCGGTTTTCAGGCAGATGATGGCCAGATCGGCCCGCGTCTGTGCCAGGTCGGCCAGGGTGCCGGTGGTGTGGATGTCGATGAAGACGAAATGGCCTTTGAATCGCTGGGCGGTCAGCGCCTCGACCAGGTGGCGTGCATGGGCCGTCTGGACCGACGCATCCTCCCGGTTGGCAAAGATCGCGATCGATTCGGGCTGGAAGAGGGGGGTGAGGTAGTGTTTGTCCATAAATCCTTCAATCTGCTCCGATCAGCACCCGCACATGGGCGGCGGCGCTACGAGCCAGGGGGCTGAGCACATAGCCGCCCTCCAGGCAGGAGATCACGCGGCCCTTGCAGTGGGTGTCGGCCACTTTCATCAGTTGCTGGGTCACCCAGGCGTAATCGGCCTCGACCAGGCCCAGGTTGCCCATGTCGTCTTCGCGGTGTGCATCGAAGCCGGCCGAGATGTAGATCAGTTCGGGCCGGAAGGCGTCGAGTGCCGGCAGCCAGTGCGCGGTGACGGCTTCGCGGAAAGCATCGCTGCCCGAGCGGGTGGGCAGGCCGACGTTGACCATGTTCGGTCCCTTGGCTTCTTCGCCATTGAAGGGGTAGAGCCCCTTCTCGAAGATCGAGCACATCAGCACGCGCTCGTCTCCCTGGAAGATGTCCTCGCTGCCGTTGCCGTGGTGCACATCGAAATCGATCAGGGCCACGCGTGACAGGCCGTGCACGTCCAGGGCATGCCGGATGCCCACCGCCACATTGTTGAAGAAGCAGAAGCCCATGGCGGCGGCTCGCTCGGCATGGTGGCCGGGCGGACGGATGTTGCAGAAGGCGGTCGAAGCCTGACCGGCCAGCACCAGGTCGGTGGCCTGGATGGCGGCACCGGCGGCCCGCAGGGCGGCCGGCAGGGTCCAGGCGTTCATGCTGGTGTCGGGATCCACCTGGTGGATGCCTTCCGTGGGCGCCATCGCCATGAGTTCGCGCACGTAGAGCGAGGCGTGGGCACGGCCGAGCTGCTCTTCGGTGGCCATCGGGGCATCGTACTGCGCCATGTAGTCCAGCAGGCCCTTGACCAGCAGGTGGTCGTTGATGGCCCCCAGGCGCTCCGGGCACTCGGGATGGTGGGCGCCCATCTCGTGGCGGGCGCAGTCGGGGTGGGTGATGTAGGCGGCCAGCATGCAATCGTCTCCTCGAACCGGTGGATCGGGCCTGATGCCCTGGGTATGTCCAACGGTCCAATCTAGACCGGCAAGCTGACGCCTGCCTTGATGCAGCGCAATACCGTGCTGTGCTGTTCAGGCCAGTCCGGTCAGACTCCCGGCCACTGCCCGTTTGAAGGGTGGCAGCCGTTCACCCACTCGCACCATCAGTTCCCGCAGGACACGCGCAGGTCTCTCATCGCGGGTGTAGAGCGTGGCCAGCGCGTGCGTGGCCAGATACAGGCCACGGCTGGCCCGCTGGTGCGTGCGCTCATAGCGCTGCAGCAGGGCTGGCGAAGCGATGTCACCCCGCTGGTGGTGAGCACGAATGAGTGCTTGCGACAGCGCCTCGATGCTGCGCAGGCCCAGGTTGAAGCCATGGGCGGTCACCGGGTGCATGCCCACCGCCGCGTCACCCACGGCCGCAAACCGGCGCGCCACCAGATGCCGGGGCAGGACCCCGACCAGCGGATAGACATGGCGGGTGCTGGCCAGGCGCATGGTGCCCAGCTGCTGTCCGAAGCGGGCCGTGATGGCTTCGCCGAATGGTGCGGGGTCGGTGCCTGCCAGTACCTCGATGTCGGTGTGTGGCAGGGTGAGAACGACGCTGGAACGTGGCTGGCCGGTTTCAGGACAGTCGTTCATGGGCAGCAGCGCCAGGGTCTGCCCGTGGTCGAACCATTCCCAGGCGGCCGCCCCGTGCGGGGTGGGGTGGGTCATGGCGCAGACCAGCATGCTGCGGCCATAGTCGTGCAGATCCGCGGCGATGCCCATGGCGCGCCGGGTGCTGGAATGCCGGCTGTCGGCGGCCACCAGCAGGCGTGCGCGCAGGCGGCGGCCATCGTCCAATTGGACTTCGGCCCGGTGGTCGTCGGTGGCGACGCGGACCACCTGACGCCCATCGATCAGGTCTGGCGGAGATCCTGTCTCGTCGGGCTCGGCCATCGCACTGGCCCACGCAGCGCGCCGGATGTGGTGATTGTCCACCAGAAAACCCAGCTGCGGCTGGCCGCCATGCTCATGCCCGATGCGCATGCGGGCCTGGCCCCGACCGGGTGCGCCGTTCATGACCAGAGCGTCCCGCAGCGGGGCGATGTGGTCGGACCCGATCAGGCCCCACAGGCCCAGCTGCTGCATCAGGGACCGGCTGTGATGGGTGAGGGCGATCTCGCGGCCGTCAAACGCTGGCTGGGCCAGCGACTCGCGCTGCTGGCTGTCGATCAGGGCTACCGACAGGCCGCTGCCGCGCAGGGCCCGGGCCAGGCAAAGACCGGCCGGTCCGGCCCCGGAGATGATGATGTGGTGGTCCATGGAGCCGCCACTGTAGGGCGGCTGACCAGCATCGGCCTTGACTCAGGTCAAGCGGGCTGATGCCGGCCGGTTCCCACCGGATCAGCTGCGGGCAGCGGGCGGCATGTCACAACCCATGCCGCGTTTCATGGGGCCGTCACCGTGGTGCTTGCCGTGATGGCCATGATGATGACCCTGTCCACCACCGTAACCGGCGTGGCCACCCATGCCTGGACTCATGCCGCGTTCATCGAAGATCTTCTGCTGTTCGGGCGTCAGGGCGGCGTAGAAGCTGCGCGTGGCGTCCATGCGCTTGGTCATCAGGGCATCCCGTTCGGCTTTGCGGGCCGCCATGCGGTCCAGCCGTTCCGGTGTGGTCAGCTTGCTCCAGTCTTCGCGCGTCATGCGCTGGCCGGGGGCTTCGGCCGGGCCGGTGCGGGCCACAAAGGCTGCCCAGGCGGCTTCCTGCTCGGGGGTGATTTTCAGGGCCTCCTTCAGTCCGGCCAGACGCTCGCTGCGGTGGCGTTCCATGCGATCCAGGCGTTCGGACATGCTGACATGCCGCGCGCCGTGCATGTGCGGACCCGGGGCATCGCTCATCCGCTGGGCCGTGTGCTGGGCGAGCAGTTCGGGTGCCATGCCCTGCGCGATGGCGGTGGCCGACAGACCTGCCAGGGCCGCAGCCAGGGTGGTGGCGATGAGGGATTTCTTCAAAACGGACATGGCGTTCTCCTGGAGTGATTCGGTGGTGACCGGAACCGGCTGCGCTGGCAGCGTCGGGATGGTTCCAGTGTGGCCCTGCGATGTTTCCGGGGTGTGCCTGTCTGATGCCGTTTTGTAAAGTTTTGTTCCGCTCCCGTCACCGGGACGGCTCGGCCAGGTCATCCAGGATGGGGCAGTCCGGCCGGTCATCGCCCGGGCAGCAGCACAGTAGGGCCTTCAGGCTGCGCTGCATGGACTGCAGGGCTTCGATGCGCTGTGTCAGTTCGTCGTGATGGCGTTGGGCGATCTGCTTGACCTGGGCGCTGCTGCGACGGCGGTTGTGCCACAGGTCGACCAGTTCAGCGATGGCCTCCAGGCTGAAACCCATGTCGCGCGCGCGCCGGATGAAGCGCAGGGTATGCACATCGGTTTCGGTGTACTGTCGGTAGTTGCTGCCCGTGCGACGGACCTGGCCGAGCAAACCCAGCGACTCGTAGTGGCGCAGCATCTTGGGCGAAATGCCACTGAGGCCCGCCGCCACGCCGATGGCCACAGGCCAGTGGCTGGCCGTTGGCTCTTCAGGTCCGGCAGACGCGCGCAAGGTGCTCATGCCGCGACCGTGTAGCCTTCTTCCCGGATGGCCGCTGCCACGCTTTCGCGGTCTTTCTCGGTCGTGACCTCGACCAGGTTCTGCTGGCGGTCGATGCGCACCTGGGCCTGGGGATCGATGCTGCGGATGGCGGCCTGGACGGCCTTCTCGCAATGGCCGCAGGTCATGCCCTGGACCTGGAATTGCTGGGTGCTCATGGGAACTCCGATGGGATGGATGAAGAAGCCATCATGCACCTTGACACCGTGTCAAGGTCAAGCATGGATGCGCAACGATACACCTTGTGGCTTGACCTTCCCATGGGGGTAAAGCTTATGCTTCGATAACCCCTGCGCCGTTGCGCGGCTTTTCCCCCAGGGGGACCACGCCTGTGGCCCGGCGGAGCCGGTCCCACGGCGTGTGCTGGACGATTCATCGAGAACCAAGTGACTTCTTCAACTGCCGATACTTCTTCCTGCCAGATCGACCTGGGTGTGGGGGGCATGACCTGTGCCTCCTGTGTCTCGCGCGTCGAGCGCGTGCTCAAGCGCCAGAGTGGCGTCAGCGAAGCCACCGTCAACCTGGCCACCGAGTCGGCCCGCGTGGTGCTCACCGAACCCGCTGATGCCGATGCGCTGGCCCGCATCAAGCGGGCGGTGCGCGACGCCGGCTATGAGCCGCGGGCCCTTGACGAGCCAGATGACGACCACGCGGCCAGCTGGCACGGCATCCCGCGCGATTTCCTGCCCGTGCTGGCGGGGCTGGTGCTGTCGGCCCCGCTGGCCCTGCCCATGCTGGGTGACCTGGCCGGCCAGCACTGGATGCTGCCCGCCTGGGTGCAGTTCCTGCTGGCCACGCCGGTGCAGTTCTGGCTGGGCGCCCGCTTCTACAAGGCAGGCTGGCACGCGCTCAAGGCCATGACCGGCAACATGGAACTGCTGGTGGCCATTGGCACCACCGCCGGCTGGGCACTGTCGACCTGGCTGTGGCTGCGCGCCGACGCGGGCGAGATGGTGCACCTGTATTACGAGGGCTCGGCGGTGGTCATCACGCTGGTGCTGCTGGGCAAATGGCTGGAGGCCCGCGCCAAGCGGCAGACCACCAGCGCGATCCGTGCCCTGCATGCCCTTCGGCCCGAGCGCGCCCACCTGCTGCCCGACGGCGTGCGTCGCACCGATGAGACCGACGTGGCGGTGGACGAGTTGCTGGCGGGAGACGAGGTGCGGGTGTTGCCCGGCGAGCGCTTTCCTGCGGATGGTGAGGTGCTGGATGGCCATTCGCAGGCCGACGAGTCGATGCTGACCGGCGAGTCCATGCCGGTGCCCAAGTCGCCCGGTGACCGGGTCACGGGGGGATCGCTCAATGGCGACGGATCGCTTCGGGTTCGGGTGAGCGCCGTGGGGTCGCAGAGCGTGCTGGCGCGCATCATCGCCCTGGTGCAGGATGCGCAGGCGGGCAAGGCCCCGGTGCAGCGCCTGGTCGACCGGGTGGCCGCGGTGTTCGTACCGGCGGTGCTGGTGATTGCCGCCCTGACGCTTGGTGTCTGGCTCTGGGTCGGCAGCCCGGTGGAAGAAGCCCTGCTGCATGCGGTGGCGGTGCTGGTGATCGCCTGCCCGTGTGCCCTGGGTCTGGCCACGCCAGCAGCCATCATGGCCGGCACGGGGGTGGCGGCGCGGCACGGCATCCTCATCAAGGACGCCGAGGCGCTGGAGATGGCCCACCGGGTGGACACGGTGGCCTTCGACAAGACCGGCACGCTGACCGAGGGTCATCCCCGGCTGCTCAGCGTGGAGGGTGTGGCCGGTGTGGATGAGCTGGCGGCCCTGGGCGCGGCGGCGGCCCTGCAGGCGCACAGTGCGCACCCGCTGGCCCAGGCCGTGCGCGAGGCGGCGCTGACCCGTGGGGTGGAAGTGGCCGAGGCCGTGGATGTCCAGGCGGTGCCCGGACGGGGTCTGCAAGGGCAGGTGCAGGGGACCACGCTGGCCCTGGGCAGCGTGCGCTGGATGGGTGAGCTGTCGGTGGATCTGTCGCTGCTTCAGGACGCGCTGGCCCGCCAGCAGACGTCAGGGGCTACCGTGTCGGTCCTGGCCACCCAGCTGCCTTCGGGGGGCTGGGCCGCGCTGGCCTTGCTGGCCTTTGGTGACGAGCCCAAGGCGGGCAGTGCCCAGGCCATTGCCCAACTTCGAAAGAGGGGTCTGAAGCTGGTCATGGTCTCGGGCGACAACCAGCCGGCGGCGCTGGCCATGGCCCGGCGCCTGGGTTTGCGTGAAGACCTGGGCGAGGTGATTGCCGAGGTGCTGCCCGGCGACAAGGCGGCTGTGATTGCACGCCTTCGTGCCGGCGCAGAAGGTCAAGAATTCACCGCCGGGCCGTCCCAAGGTGAATTCGCGCCCCCTTGGGGGGCAGCGACCCGCGCAGCGGCGGAGCGTGGGGGCCATGTGGTCGCCATGGTGGGCGACGGTGTCAACGACGCGCCTGCCCTGGCCGCTGCCGATGTGGGCATGGCCATGAGCCATGCGCAGGGCGGCGGGTCGGACGTGGCCATGCATGCCGCCGGCATCACCCTGATGCGGGGCGACCCGGCACTGGTGGCCGCTTCGCTGGACATTTCCCGGCGGACGGTGGCCAAGATCCGGCAGAACCTGTTCTGGGCCTTCTTCTACAACGCCGCCGGCATCCCGCTGGCGGCGCTGGGCTACCTCAGCCCCGTGGTGGCCGGTGCCGCCATGGCCCTGAGCTCGGTCAGCGTGGTCACCAACGCCTTGCTGCTCAAGCGCTGGAAGCCGGACGCTTGACCTGCGTCAAGGGCCTTTGGCTGGCGGCGCGGCATAGTGGCGTACATTGACCGACCGAGCGGTCGGCAAACGAACCGAGGAACGAGGAGACAGGCATGCAACACGAAGCCCTGCGGGTCATCCGCGAAGAACACGCCACGCTGGCGGCCATGCTGCAGTCGCTCATGCAGATGGTGCGCCGTGGGCCTCAGGCGGACGGCAAGGACGATGCCGAGCTGTACTTCGATGTGCTGCGCGCCATGCTGTTCTACATCGACGAGTTTCCCGAAAAGCACCACCACCCCAAGGAGTCGGATCTGCTGTTCCCGCGGGTGGCGCGGGTGGCGCCCCACACCATGGCCACGATCGACCAGCTCGAGCGTGACCACATGCGTGGCGAGCCGCGGGTGCGTGAACTCATGCACCTGCTGATGGCCTGGGAACTGCTGGGCGACACCCGCAAGCAGGCCTTCATCGACGAGGTGACCCGTTACGTGGAGTTCTACCTGGACCACATGCGGCTGGAAGAATCGGTGATCCTGCCCGAGGCCGAACGCTGCCTGACCGATGAGGACTGGCATGCCCTGAATGCGGCCTTTGCCACCAACCAGGACCCTCTGAACGGGCGCATTCCGCGGGATCCGCAGTTCGACCGCCTGTTCACCCGCATCGTGATGCGGGCACCGGCACCGGTGGGATTGGGTCAACCCTGAATGGCGGCAGCAAAGTTTCCCGCTGACAATGGGTGGTCATGTCCACCCGTCCTGCCCACCTGAGTCCCCCTGACGACGAGACCGGTCACACCCCCTGGGTGCGCCTGGCGCTGGCCCTGTCCCTGGGCGCGGCGGTCTCGCTGGGCATCACCCGCTTTGCCTATGGCCTGCTGCTGCCGCCGATGCGAGAAGACCTCGGCTGGTCCTACACGCTGGCGGGGGGGATGAACACCGCCAACGCCCTGGGCTACCTGCTCGGTGCACTGGCCACGCCGGTGCTGATGCGCCGCGGATCGCCCTCGGGCGTGCTGCTGGCGGGTGCCCTGCTGGCCTCGCTCTTCATGGCGGCCAGCGGTTTCTTCACGGCGGCGGTGCCCCTGCTGCTGCAGCGCCTGCTGGCGGGCGTGGCCAGTGCCTTCGTGTTCATCGCCGGCGGATTGCTGGCCGCCCGTCTGGGGGCACGGCAGCCGCACCGCAGCGGTCTGCTGCTGGGCCTGTACTACGGGGGGACCGGTCTGGGCATCGTCGCCTCCGCTCTGGGGGTGCCGGTGGCGCTGGCGGCCGCGCATGACCAGCCCCATGCCTGGACCTGGGCCTGGTGGGCCCTGGCCCTGCTGTGCCTGCTGGCCACGCTGGTGATGCGCTGGCCTGCGCGCGTGCTGGCCCGTCTGGAAGCTGCTGCACCGGCCGGGAGCGATCGATCCCAGGGGGCACGCGTCTTCCGCGTGCGGGATTTCGCCTTCGGTCTGGCCGGCTACATGGGCTTTGGCGTGGGTTACATCGGCTACATGACCTTCGTGATCGCATTGCTGCGCGAGCAAGGCACCTCGCCCCTGGCGATCACGGCCTTCTACACCCTGCTGGGGCTGGCGGTGGTGGCGTCTTCGCGCATCTGGGCCGGTCTGCTCGACCGCCACCGGGACGGCCAGGCCCTGGCGCGCCTGAATGCCCTGCTGGGGGTGGCTGCCATCCTGCCCGCGCTGACCTCGGCCTGGCCACTGATGCTGGCTTCCGGCCTGCTGTTTGGCGCCGTGTTCCTGTCGGTGGTGGCGTCCACCACGGCCCTGGTCCGGCACAACCTGCCGCCGTCCCAGTGGGCCGCCGGCATCAGCGCCTTCACCATCATCTTCGCCGCCGGCCAGATCGTGGGCCCGACCGTGGTCGGCCTGATCGCCGATGGGCCGGGTGGCCTGGCCCGGGGGCTGGTGTTTTCGGCCTGTTCTCTCTGGGTGGGCGCAGTGCTGGCCACTCGGCAGCGCGCTCTCTGATCCCGCGCCGGATGCCTGCCATGTCGGCGGTGGACGAATTCCGCCCCGACCAATTGGACCCATCGACCCATCGCCAACGGCGTATCGTCCAGATCCAATCCGGACCCCGGTTCCATTCCATTTGCCCTGCCCGGGCCTCACACCATGTCCTCGATCGGTCACTTTGCCTTCGCCAACAACACCAACCGGTTTCTGGCTTGCGATCCCTTGGCCGACCAGCCTTTTGCCATTGCAGGCATCCCCTATGACGGCGTGGTGACCAACCGGCCCGGCGCCCGGTTCGGGCCACAGGCCATCCGCTCGGCCAGCCTGATGCTGTGCGACGGCATCCACCCTTTCTTTGATGTGTCGCCGGTGGGCCTGCTGGGCGATGCGCTGGACATGCGCCTGCCCAACGCTTCGCCGCTGCCCGAGGTGCGCGCGCAGATCGAGCGGCAGGCGGCCGAGCTGATGGCCCGGCACCACTGCGTGTTCCTGGGCGGCGATCATTCCGTCACGCTGTCGCTGCTGCGTGCCGCCAGGGCGCGGCATGGTCAGGCGCTGGCCTGTGTGCATTTCGACGCCCACTGCGACACCTGGACCGACCACTTCGGTGAGCCCTCCGGCCACGGTACCTGGACCTATGAAGCGATCCAGGAAGGGCTGATCAGTGCCGAACACACGGTGCAGATCGGCATCCGCTCCAGCGGCGACCGGTCCGCGCGCGAGTACGTGGCCGATCAGGGGGGCGAGATCTTCACCGCCCGGCGCCTGCGCGGGCTGGACGGCGCGGGTCTGGCGCCCGTGGTGCAGGCGATCCGCCAGCGAATGGGCGACCGGCCCTGTTACCTGACCCTGGACATCGACTGCCTGGACCCCGCCTTCGCGCCGGGCACCGGCACACCCGAACCTGGCGGCATGACCAGTTCGCAGGTGCTGACGCTGCTGGAGGATCTGGCGGACCTGAACTGGATCGGCATGGACTGCGTGGAGGTGGCGCCTGCTTACGACCACGCCGAACTGACCAGCAACGCCGCCGCCACCTTCGTCTGGACCTACCTGTGTGGCCAGGTGGCCAAGAGGGCCTGACCGTGTTCAAGCGCTCCCTGCTGAACTCCGACACCCAGCTCAACCGCCTGAGCTATTACGAGGCCAGTGCGCAGCGCCCGGCGCCTGCGCCGACCTTGCAGGAAGACCTGCAGGCCGATGTGCTGGTGGTGGGCGGGGGGTTTGCCGGGTTGTCGGCGGCCCTGGAGATGGCGCAGCGTGGCCTGTCGGTCGTGCTGCTGGAGGCTGACCGCATCGGCAGTGGCGCCAGCGGCCGCAACGGCGGTCAGGCGATCGTGGGTTACGCCAGCGGGCAGGAGCCCTTCGAGCAGCAGCTCGGCGCAGCCGATGCCCGGCGCGCCTGGGACCTGTCGGTCGAGGCGGTGGAACTCATCGAGCGGCGCATCGGGGCGCACGGCATCGACTGTGACTGGCGGCGGGGCTACGTGTACGTGGCGGACCGACCCGCCAAGTTGAGGGCCTTGCGCGAAGAGGCCAACGCCTTGCAGGCCCACGGCATCGACTGCGAATGGGCCGAGGGTGAGGCGGTCCGCGGTTTCATCGACAGTCCACGCTACGTGGCGGCGGCGCGAGAGCAGCGCTCAGGCCACCTGCACCCGCTCAAGTACGCGTTGGGCCTGGCCCGGGCCGCGCAGGTCGCGGGCGTGCGCATTTTCGAACGCTCACCGGTGACCCATTTGCAGCGGGGCGATACCCTGGTGGCGCGCACGGCTGGTGGTCAGGTGCGCGCGCGCTTTGGCGTGCTGGCCGGCAACTGCATGCTGCCCGAATTCGGACCCGCGGTGGCGCCCGAAATCGCCCCGCGCATCATGCCCGTGGGCACCTACATCATCGGCACCGCACCGCTGGAGCCGGCGCTGTGCGAACGCCTGATCCCGGGATGCGCGGCCGTGTGCGACAACAACTTCGTGCTCGACTATTTCCGCTTCAGCGCCGACCATCGCATGCTGTTCGGCGGCCGGGTGAGCTACACCACCATGACACCGCCGCGCCTGAAGGAAGTGATGACGGCGCGCATGGTGCAGGTGTTTCCCCAGCTGCAGGGCGTTCCGGTGGAGTACGTGTGGGGCGGCTTCGTGGACATCAGCATGAACCGGGCGCCTGACTTCGGCCGGCTGGGTGACAACCTGTACTACCTGCAGGGGTTCAGCGGCCATGGGGTGGCCCTGACCGGGCTGGCGGGTCAGCTGGTGGCCGAAGCCGTGGCCGGGCAGGCAGGACGCTTCGATCTGTTCGCCCGGCTCAGGCACCAGGCTTTCCCCGGCGGTCCCTGGCTGCGCACCCCCAGCCTGGCGCTGGGCATGCTCTGGTACCGGGTGCGTGACCTGACCGGTTAGCGCATTCGCCGATCACTCACAATGCGGGTCGAACCAGCGACCCGTCATGAGCACGATCCCCATTCCTTCCGGACAACCCGCGCTGAGCCTTCAGGGCCTGCACCCGGGCAACTTTGCCCTGGTCATGTCGACCGGGATCATCGCCCTGGGACTGAACCTTCTGGGCTTCGGGCGCATCGCTGCTGCCATGCAGACCGTGGCCGTGGTCGCCTGGGTCGTGCTGGTGGCGCTCAGTCTGGTTCGGCTGCTGCGTCATCCCGGGGCGGTGCGCATCGACCTGCTCAATCCGCGCATGGTGTTCTCGTACTTCACACTGGTGGCCGCCACCAACGTGGTCGGTCTTCTGCTGCATGGATCGGGACAACTGGCCCTGGCCGTGGCTTGCTGGTTTCTGGCTTTTCTGGCCTGGTGCCTGCTGCTGTACCTGGCCTTCAGCGTGTTGACCTTCCTGACCCATGAACACAACGTCAACATCGTGCACGGCGGCTGGCTGATCGCGATCGTGGGGACGCAATCGCTGGTGCTGCTGGGCGCCCGCATTGCGCCCGATCTGGGTGAGTACACCGGTTACATGATGATCGAGGTGCACATGCTCTGGGGACTGGGGCTGGTCTTCTATGGCATCTTCGTCACCCTGTTCTGCCACCGCATCTTCTTTCTCACCCTCAAGCCGCAGGACATCTCGCCGCTGCTCTGGGTGGTGATGGGGGCGGGTGCCATCAGTGCCAATGCCGGCACCAGCCTCATCGCGGCCGATGCGCGCCTGCCCTTCCTGGTGGCCCAGAAGCCCTTCATCGATGGTGTGACCATGATCTGCTGGGCCTGGGCCACCTGGTGGGTCCCGATGCTGGCGATCTTCGGCATCTGGAAACACCTGGTCAACCGGGTGCCGATGCGCTACGAGCCGGTCATGTGGAGCATGGTCTTTCCGCTGGGCATGTACGCCGTGGCCAGCGCGCGCCTGGGCCTTGCCGCCGATTTCCCGCCGCTCTACGGCATTTCCCGGCTGATGATCTGGGTGGCGATGGCCGTGTGGCTGGTGGTCATGGCAGGGCTGGTGCGTCGTCTGGTCCGCGCGCTCATGCAATCGCGCACACCGGCCTGAGCGCCAGTGCTCAACGGGAAGCACCGGCACGGATCACCGTGTCCGTCAGCAGCCGTCCGCAACGGGCGATCTCGGCCAGCGGGGCATAGCCGTAGCCGATCACCAGTCCCCGCAGGTCCTGCCGTTGCAGGCAGTAGGCCGACACGGGTCGCACCGTCAGGCCCTGCTGGCCGATGCGCTGCGCCAGCGCGCGGTCGTCGGTGCCGGCCGGCAGCCGCAGACACAGGTGCAGGCCCTGGTCCGCACCACTGATGAACGGGCCATCGGCGTCACCCAGCAGCGGGCGCAGCGATTCCAGCAACAGCTGCCGCCGCTCGGCATAGCCCTGGCGGGCCCGGCGCAGCGCGCTGCTGAAGTGCCCCATCTCGATGAACTCGGCCAGGGCGGCCTGCAGGGGCATCTGCCCCGGGCGGTTCAGGTCGTAGTGGGCCTGCCGGAAGGATTCGACCAGGGACTTGGGCACCACCAGGTAGCCCAGCTTGATGCCCGGGTACAGCACCTTGGAGAAGGTGCCCATGTAGAGCACGCGGCCGTCGGTGTCCAGCCCCTCCAGGCTGCTGATCGGTGGTCCGCTGAAGCGGTATTCGCTGTCGTAGTCGTCCTCCAGCACCCAGGCGTTGTGGGTGCGCGCGGTCTGCAGCAGCTGGTGGCGCCGCGGCAGCGACATCACCGAGCCGGTGGGGTACTGGTGCGAGGGCGTCACGTAGATCAGGCGCGGGGGATGCGCGTCGTCGCTGGCGCCGGGCCGGATGCCCTGCTCATCGACCGGCACCGGGTGCAGGTGCAGGCCCGTGGCCATGAAGGCCTTGACCGCACCCCAGTAGGCGGGGTCCTCCACCCACACCGTGTCGCCGTGATCGGCCAGCAGGCGGGCGCACAGCTCCAGCGACTGCTGCGTGCCGCTGGTGACGATGACCTGGTCCGCATCCAGCTGCACGCTGCGGAACACCCGCAGGTAATCGGCGATGGCGCGACGCAGCGGCGCGTAGCCCCCGGCCGTGGCGTAATCCAGCATGTCGGGATAGGTCATGCGCCAGTGCTTGTTCTGCAGCCGCTGCCACAGCGCGAGCGGGAAGGCACTGAAATCGGCGATGCCGGGCGTGAAGGGTTGCACCTCCAGTTCACTGGCGCAGAAGCTGCCGGCCAGTGCTTCGCCGCGGCGCGAGAGCCGGGCCGGGGCCAGCGTCGGCAGGGTGCGAAGACCGCCCCGGGCGCGCCGGGCGCTGTTGATCTGGGGCACGTTGTCGTTGACGTAGGTGCCACTGCCCACCCGGCTGACCAGGTAGCCCTCGACGCCGAGCTGGTTGATGGCCGCCACCACCGTGTTGCGGGACAGTCCCAGGTCCTGGGCCAGGTCGCGGCTGGAGGGCAGGCGCTCGCCCGCCGCCAGCTTGCCGTCGAGCATGGCGCGCCGCATCGCCTCGTACAACTGGCGGTGCAAGGGCAGGGCATCCTGGACACCCAGGCGGTTCATTTCGGCCAGCAGGAACTCGGACAGCATGCGGTTTTCGGATAAGTGGCACCATGAAGTGGCGCGAACTGGCTCCGATTGTGATCCAATTTTGTCGTCAGAATGGTTTCAAGTGTTTGGAGACACCATGAAAATGCCGCCATGCATGGTCTGGCTGCCCGCGGACCATCGCCTGCTGGGCGATCACGGGCATCAGATGCCCTTTCTGCTGCTCGGTGACAAGTACGCCCGCGCCGTCAAGGTCGGGGTCGAGGCCCAACCGGTCATGTTTCCGCTGGCCGACGTGGGCGACATCCCCGAGCTGCTGTCGATGGTCGATGGGGTGATGCTCACCGGCTCGCCCTCGAATGTCCATCCTTCCCATTTCGATGAAGAGGTGGCCGATCCCTCGCTGCCGCTCGATCCGGTGCGCGACACCCTGACCCTGGCGCTGATCAAGGCCTGTGTGCACGAGGGCGTGCCGCTGCTGGGCATCTGCCGGGGGTTCCAGGAAATCAACGTGGCCCTGGGCGGCACCCTGCACCAGCGCGTGCACGAGGTGCCTGGCCGCATGGACCACCGCGAACCCAAGACGGCGCCGTTCGAGGAACAGTACGCACCCCGTCATCCGATTCATCTGGCGCCAGGCAGCGTGTTCGAGACCTGGGCCGGCGGCCCGCAGGTGATGGTCAACTCCCTGCATGGCCAGGGCATCCACCGTCTGGCCGATGGGCTGGAACCCATGGCCCAGGCACCCGATGGCCAGATCGAGGCTGTGGCGGTGCGCGGTGCACGCACCTTTGCCTACGCCGTCCAGTTCCATCCGGAATGGCGCTGCTGGGAGAACCCCTTCTACAGCGCCATCTTTGCCGCCTTCGGTCACGCCTGCCGCCAGCGCCGCAGCCTGCGTCTGCAGGCGGCCGATCTGGCCCGGCACCGTCCTGGCTAGCTACCGGGGACATCTGTCATCATCATCCAGCACGTCCACCAACCACAACGACAAGGAAACGGCTCATGAGCAGCCCGCAAACATTCAACGATCTGGAGCAATGGCTCAACCAGCACCGCGTCACCGAGGTCGAATGCCTGGTGCCTGACCTGACCGGCGTGGCCCGCGGCAAGATCCTGCCGCGCGAGAAGTTCACCGAAGACCGCGGCATGCGCCTGCCGCAGGCCATCGTCGGCATGGGCGTGACCGGTGAGTTCCCGGAAAGCGGTCCCTACTACGACGTCGTGGACCCCACCGACCGCGACATGCAGCTGCGCCCCGACCCGAGCACGGTGCGCATCGTGCCTTGGGCCACCGACCCCACCGCGCAGGTGGTTCACGACTGCTTCGACCACACCGGCAAGCTGGTGCCGTTTGCGCCGCGCTCGGTCCTGCGCCGCATCTGCGACCTGTATGCCGCCGAGGGCTGGGAGCCGGTGGTGGCGCCCGAACTCGAGTTCTACCTGACGGCCCGCAACACCGACTCCAACACGCCGCTCAAGCCGCCGATCGGCCGCAGCGGACGTGCCGAAACCTCGCGACAGGCCTACTCCATCGACGCGGTCAACGAGTTCGATCCGCTGTTCGAGGAGATCTACGACTACTGCGAGAAGATGAACCTCAACGTGGACACGCTGATCCACGAGGTGGGCGCCGGACAGATGGAGATCAACTTCTTCCATGCCCACCCGCTGGGTCTGGCCGACGAGGTGTTCTTCTTCAAGCGCACCGTGCGCGAGGCCGCGCTGCGCCACGACATGTACGCCACCTTCATGGCCAAGCCGATCGCCGGCGAACCGGGCAGCGCCATGCACGTGCACCAGAGCATCGTCGACAAGGCCACCGGCCGCAACATCTTCAGCAACGAGGATGGCTCGCCGTCGGACGCCTTCCACCACTACATCGGCGGCCTGCAGCGCTACATTCCCGCCGCCATGGTGCTGGTGGCTCCGTATGTGAACAGCTACCGGCGCCTGTCGCGCCACACGGCCGCGCCGATCAACATCGAGTGGGGCCACGACAACCGCACGGTGGGCATCCGCTCGCCGATTTCCAGCCCGCAGGCGCGGCGTGTGGAAAATCGCGTGATCGGTGCCGACGCGAACCCCTACGTGGCCATGGCCATGACCCTGGCCTGCGGCTACCTGGGCATGAAGAACCAGATCAAGCCCAAGCCCGAAATGCGGGGCGATGCCTACCTCTCGCCCTACGCCCTGCCGCGAAGCCTGGGCGAGGCACTGGACTGGCTGCGCCGCGAGACCGACCTGCACGAGGTGCTGGGCAAGGAATTCGTGACCATCTACACCGAGATCAAGGAGCTGGAGTTCGAGGAGTTCATGAAGGTGATCTCTCCCTGGGAACGCGAACACCTCCTGTTGCACGTCTGATCAGACATAAAGCGAAACGCCATGAACACCTCCACCCTCATCGCACCGCCCGCACTCGTCCGTCGTGCCGAGCAGCAGGACACCCAGGCCATCCAGGCGCTGGACAGTGCGCACTACATGCACCCGTTCACCGACCACGCTGATCTGGCCACGCGCGGGTCTCGGGTGATCACGCACGCCGACAACATCTACGTCTGGGACAGCGAAGGCAAGAAGATCCTGGACGCGATGAGCGGTTTGTGGTGCGTCAACGCGGGTTACGGCCGCAAGGAGCTGGCGGACGCGGCGTACCAGCAGATGATGACGCTGCCGTTCTACAACAGCTTTTTCCAGACCACCAACGTTCCGGCGGTCAGGCTGGCGGCCAAGCTCACCTCGCTCGCACCCAAGGTGGGGGACCGCAGCTTTACCCACGTGTTCTTCGGCAGCAGCGGTTCGGAAAGCAACGACACCAACGTGCGCATGGCGCGCCGCTACTGGGACCTGCTGGGCCAGCCCCAGCGCAAGGTGATCATCAGCCGGGAGAACGCCTACCACGGCTCGACCATGGCCGGTGCCTCGCTCGGCGGCATGAGCGGCATGCATGCTCAAGGCGACCTGCCCATCCCCAACATCACCCACATCGGGCAGCCCCACTATTGGGAAAACGCGCTTCCCGGGGAGAGCCGCGCCGACTTCGGCATCCGCGCGGCGCGCTGGCTGGAGGAGAAGATTCTGGAAATCGGCCCCGAGAAGGTGGCGGCGTTCATCGGCGAGCCGGTGCAGGGTGCCGGTGGCGTGATCATCCCGCCCGAGACCTACTGGCCCGAGATCCAGCGCATCGTCGACAAGTACGGCATCCTGCTGATCGCCGACGAGGTGATCTGCGCCTTTGGCCGTCTGGGCCACTGGTTCGCCTATGAGCAGTTCGGCATCCGTCCCGATCTGATCACCTTTGCCAAGGGCGTGACCAGCGGCTACATCCCGCTGGGCGGGGTGATGGTGGGCAACCGCGTGGCCGAGGTGCTGATCGGGCAGGGCGGCGAGTTCAACCACGGCTACACCTACAGCGGCCACCCGGTGGCCTGCGCGGTGGCGCTGGCCAACCTGGAACTGATGGAGCGCGAGGGACTGGTTGATCAGGTGCGCACCGACACGGGGCCCTACCTGGCGCAGCAGTTCGGTGCGCTCAAGGACCATCCCCTGGTGGGTGAGGCCGAGACCTGCGGCTTCGTGGCCGGTCTGGTGCTGGTCAAGGACAAGGAACAGCGCACCATGTTCGATCCGGACCTGTCGGTGGGCATGATCTGCCGCCGCCACTGCTTCGGCAATGGTCTGGTGATGCGGGCGGTGGGCGACCGCATGATCATTGCCCCGCCCCTGGTGATGACCCGGGCGCAGATCGACGAGATGGTGGGTCTGATCCGCCAGTGTCTGGACGCCACCTTGGCCGAGTTGCGCACGAAAGGCCTCCTGGCTTGACTAGAATGCCTGCTGCAGTGTTCGATGCCCCAATCCGGGGAGAAAGCAGGCCTGTTTCTTGCTCTTGATGGGAGCAACGGGGCCGCTGGCGCTGGGTGAGTCGTTTGTCGGTTTCCAACCAACCTTTCTGGAGTGCCTTTCACCATGAAAAAGCAAGTTCTGGCCCTGGCCATTTCGGCAGTCCTCCTGGCCGCCTGCGGCAAGAAGGAAGAGCCCGCTCCCGCGCCGGCACCGGCCGCTCCGGTGGCTGCTGCCCCGGCTGAGCCGGCCAAGCCCGCCGGCCCGGTGTTCGATGACGAGAAAGTCCTGAACATCTACAACTGGCCCGACTACATCCCCGAGGGCATGATCGCCGCCTTCGAGAAGGAAACCGGCATCAAGGTCAACTACGACACCTTCGAAACCAACGAAGCCCTGCACGCCAAGCTGGTGGCCGGCAACACCGGTTACGACATCGTCGTGCCCGGTACCGTGTTCGCCAAGGGCCAGATCGAAGGCGGCCTGCTGCAACCCCTGAAGAAGGACCAGATCCCCAACCTGGCCAACCTGGACGGCGAGTTCATGAAGACGCTGACCAAGGCCGACCCGGACAACCAGCACCTGGTGCCGTGGGGCTGGGGCTTCACCACCGTGGGCATCAACAAGACCAAAGCCGAGAAGGCCCTGGGCGGCATGCCCATGCCCGAGAACGCCTGGGACCTGGTCTTCAAGCCCGAGTACACCAGCAAGCTCAAGTCCTGCGGCATCGCCTACCTGGATTCGCCGACCGAAATCATCCCGGTGGCCCTGCACTACATCGGCAAGGACGCCTACTCGAACGACCCGGCCGATTACAAGGCCGCCAACGAGATGCTGGCCAAGGTCCGCAAGGACATCCGCCTGTTCAGCTCGACCATGATCGACGACATCGCCGGCGGCAAGGCCTGCGTGGCCATCGGATGGTCCGGTGACATCAACCAGGCCGCTGCCCGCGTGAAGGAAAACGGCGGCAAGGACGTGATCGAGGCCCTGCTGCCCAGCACCGGCGCGCTGATCTTCGTGGACGCCATGGCCGTCACCAAGGACGCCAAGCACCCGAACAACGCGATGGCCTTCATCGACTTCTACCTGCGTCCCGAGAACGCCGCTGCCATGGCCAACGAGATGGGCTACCCCACCGGCAACAAGGCGGGCATGGACAAGGTCAACCCCGAGATCGCCGGCAACAAGACGATCTTCGTGGAGTCGGACTACATGGCCAAGATGATCCCGCCCAGCAGCTTCACCAACGAAGCACGTGAAGCCATGGCCAACGCCTACAACGCCTTCAAGAAGGGCAAGTAAGACGGGCGCTCGCTCCGAGCACGTCGCTCCATGGGCTGTTCAACCGCCGGGTCTGAACAGCCCTTTTTGTTTCTGATGTCCTGATCACCGGAGAAATTGCATGACCCAGCCTGGCGCACAAGAGGGGTATCTGGTCACCGAGAAGCTGGTCAAGCGCTTCGACGAAGCCGTGGCTGTCGACGAGGTGTCGCTGTCGATCGGCAAAGGCGAGATCTTTGCCCTGCTGGGTTCGTCCGGCTGTGGCAAGTCGACCCTGCTGCGCATGCTGGCGGGTTTCGAGACACCGACCAAGGGTCGCATCCTTCTGGGTGGTCAGGACGTCGCCGGACTGGCGCCTTACGAGCGGCCGGTCAACATGATGTTCCAGAGCTATGCGCTGTTCCCGCACCTGAACATCTGGGAGAACGTGGCCTTCGGTCTGAAGCGCGAGGGCCTGCCCAAGGCCGAGATCCAGCAGCGCACCGACGAGATGCTCGCCCTGGTGCAGCTCACACCTTATGCCAAGCGCAAGCCGCACCAGCTCTCGGGTGGGCAGCAGCAGCGCGTGGCGCTGGCGCGCAGCCTGGCCAAGAAGCCCAAGCTGCTGCTCCTTGACGAGCCGCTGGGCGCGCTGGACAAGAAACTGCGCGAGCAGACCCAGTTCGAGCTGGTCAACATCATCGAGAAGGTGGGCGTGACCGTGGTGATGGTGACCCACGACCAGGAAGAGGCCATGACCATGGCCAGCCGGATTGCCATCATGAGCAAGGGCCGTGTGCTGCAGGTGGGCACGCCCAAGGAAATCTACGAATACCCGTCCAACCGTTTCGTGGCCGACTTCATCGGCAACGTGAACCTGTTCGATGGCAAGCTGAGCGTCGACGAGCCGGACCGCTGCGCGGTGGACACCAAGATCGGCCAGATCCAGGTCGGCTACGGCATCAGTGGTGCGGTCGACATGGCGGTGTCGGTGGCCGTGCGTCCCGAGAAGATCAGCATCGGCAAGCAGCGGCCCGACGGGGTTCGCGCCAACCTGTTTGCCGGACGCGTCAAGGAAATCGCCTATTTCGGCTCCTACAACACCTTCATCCTGGTGACCCCGCAGGGGGTGAAGGTCAAGATCACCGAGCCCAACGGTTCGCGCCACGAGATGCTGGACATCACCTGGGAGGACGATGTGTTCTTCTGGTGGGATGACACCGACGCAGTGGTTCTCCGCGATTGACCCCGACCAAGGAGCATCTCCATGGCGTCCACTCTACCGGTCCCAGGCAAGCGCTTCGTCATCGGCGTGCCCTATGTCTGGCTGTTCGTCTTCTTCTTCCTGCCGTTCCTGATCCTGGCCTACATCAGTTTCGTGGACATGGGGGAGAGCATCCACCCGTTCAAGCCGCTGTGGGATCCCGAGACCGGCATCCTGCAGCTCAAGTACGAGAACTACACCACCATCTTCCGCGACCTGGCCGGTGGTGCGCTGTTCCAGACGATCTACATCGAGGCCTACCTGCGCTCGATCTGGTACGCGCTGCTGACGGCGCTGCTGTGCCTGATCATCGGCTACCCGTTCGCCTATTTCATCGCGCGCTCTTCGCCGGCCGTGCGCCCCGCGCTGCTGATGATGGTGATGTTGCCGTTCTGGACCTCGTTCCTGCTGCGGGTTTACGCCTGGAAGGGCATCCTGGGTGACTATGGCGTCATCAACAAGCTGCTGATGGCGCTGGGCATCATCGACGAGCCCATCCTGATGCTCTACACCAACGTGTCAATGCTGGTGGGCATGACCTACGTCTACCTGCCCTTCATGGTCCTGCCGCTTTACGCCAACCTGGTGAAGATGGACTTCCGGCTGCTGGAGGCTGCGTACGACCTGGGCACCACGCCCTTCAAGGCCTTCTGGCTGATCACCGTGCCGCTGTCCAAGGCGGGCATCATCGCTGGTTTCATGCTGGTGTTCATCCCCTCACTGGGCGAGTTCGTGATCCCGTCGCTGCTGGGTGGGCCGGAGAACATCATGATCGGTCGCGTGGTCTGGGACGAGATGTTCACCAGCAACAACTGGCCGCGCGCCTCGGCGCTGGCGGTGGTGATGATCGCGTTGATCGTGCTGCCGCTGGCGGTCTACTACCACTACACCGGCGAACGCGCCGAGCAGCGCTGACCGGAGGCCAACGATGAAATTCCTCGAAAAGCATTTCGGCAAGGCCTGGATGGCGCTGGTCTTCCTGTTTCTGTACCTGCCCCTGCTGTTCATGATCGTGTTCAGCTTCAACAGCACCCGCCAGGACGCCAACTTCACGGGCTTTTCGCTGCGCTGGTACGAAGCCCTGACGCGCGACACCAAGATCGTCGAGGGCTTCTGGCTGTCGGTGAAGGTCGCGGCGGTCACCGGTTTTCTGTCGGCGATCCTCGGTACCTTCGCGGCCTTCGTGCTGGTGCGCTATCGCAAGTTCCTGGGGCGCACCGTCTTCTCGGGCATGGTCAATGCCCCGCTGGTGATGCCCGAGGTGGTGATCGGCCTGTCGCTGCTGCTGCTGATGGTGGGCGCGCAGAACGTGTTCGGCTGGCCCGAGCGCGGCATGCTGACCATCATCCTGGGCCACACCCTGCTGGGCATGGCCTACGGCATGGTGGTGATCCAGAGCCGGCTCATGGAGATGGACCGCCGCATCGAGGAGGCCGCCATGGACCTGGGCGCGCGCCCGCACCAGGTGTTCTTCCTGGTGACGCTGCCCAACATCTTCCAGGCCATCCTGGCGGCCTTCCTGCTGAGCTTCACGCTGTCGTTCGACGATGTGGTGATCTCCGAATTCCTCTCCGGCCCGGGTGTGAGCACGCTGCCGCAGGTGATCTTCGGCTACGCGCGCCGCGGCATCAACCCGACCATCTACGCCGCGGCCACGCTGCTGATCGTGACGGTGACCATCGTGATCGTGGCCTACAGTGTCTGGGTGGCGCGGTCCACGCGCAAGCGCGAGCGGGAGATCGCGGCGGCGGCCAAGAGCTGACGAGGCGGTGCGGGGCTTGTCCGATGAAGTGGACTGGCCCCGACCCCCGATTCGGGCGTAGCATGGTGCCACTTCACAGTGGAGACCCTTGCCCATGTCCGATATGCCCAGCTTCGACGGCCGTGCCGTCATCAACGGTGAACGTGTCGCGGCCCGCGACGGCCAGACCTTCGATTGCCTCTCGCCGGTCGATGGCCGGCTGCTGACACCGGTGGCCCGCTGCGGCGCGGCCGACATCGATGCCGCGGTGGCGGCTGCCCGTGCCGCGTTCGAAGACCGTCGCTGGGCGGGCAAGGCGCCGGCCGCACGCAAGCGCATCCTGATCCGTTTTGCCGAACTGATCCAGGCCCACGGCGACCTGCTGGCCCTGACCGAGACGCTGGACATGGGCAAACCCGTCAAATACGCCAAGGGCGTGGACGTCAACAGCGCGGCCAACTGCATCCGCTGGTACGGCGAGGCCGTGGACAAGATCTACGACGAGATTGCGCCCACGCCCGACACCGCGCTGGCCCTGATCACCCGCGAACCGCTGGGCGTGGTCGGCGTGATCGTGCCCTGGAACTACCCGATGATCATGGCGGCCTGGAAGATCGCGCCGGCCCTGGCCGCGGGCAACTCGGTGGTGCTCAAGCCGTCGGAGAAGAGCCCGCTGACGGCCCTGAAGCTGGCTGAGCTGGCGCTGGAAGCCGGCATTCCGCCAGGCGTCTTCAACGTGGTGCCGGGTTACGGCCCCGAGGCCGGCAGCCCGCTGGCCCTGCACATGGACGTGGACTGCATCGCCTTCACCGGCAGCACCCGCGTGGGCAAGCAGATCCATGTGATGGCCGGACAGAGTAACCTCAAGCGCGCCTGGACCGAGCTGGGTGGCAAGTCGCCCAACATCGTGTTCGCCGATTGCCCCGACCTCGACAAGGCGGTGGACGCCGCCGTGGGCAGCATCTTCTTCAACCAGGGTGAGAGCTGCAACGCGCCCTCGCGCCTGTTCGTCGAGGCCAGCATCAAGGACGCTTTCCTGGAAAAGGCCCTGGCCAAGGTGCCGTCCTACCAGCCGGGCAACCCGCTGGACAAGAACACCGTGATGGGTGCCATCGTCGACGAGACGCAGCTGTCGACCGTGCTGCGCTACATCGAATCGGGCAAGAGCGAAGGCGCGAAGCTGCTGGCCGGCGGTGAGCGTGTGGCCCCCGTGGCCGGCGGCTGCTATGTGCAGCCGACCATCTTCGATGGCGTGCGCAACGACATGACCATTGCCCGCGAGGAGATCTTCGGCCCGGTGCTGTCGGTGCTGAGCTTCACCGACGCGGCCGACGTGGTGCGTCAGGCCAATGCCAACGTGTACGGCCTGCAGGCGGCGGTCTGGACGCGCGACATCAACAAGGCCCACGGCGTGGCCCGTGCGCTGCGCGCCGGCACGGTGCATGTCAACTCTTACGACGAGGACGACATCACCGTTCCCTTTGGCGGCTTCAAGCAGAGCGGCATCGGCCGCGACAAGTCGCTGCACGCATTTGACAAGTACACCGAGATGAAGACCACCTGGATCCGGATCGATTCCCCCCTGTGAAGGAGACAAGCATGAACGCCATCAACGAACTCAAGAACGAACACACCAACGCCGCCTGGCACGCCCGGCGCCAGGCCGCCACCCCGCGTGGTGTCGGTGTCTTTGGTGATTTCTTCATTGACCGCGCGAAGAACGCCGAGTTCTGGGACATCGAGGGTCGCCACTTCATCGACTTTGCCGGCGGCATTGCGGTGCTCAACACCGGCCATGTGCACCCCAAGGTGCAGGCGGCGATCACGGCGCAGCTGCAGCGCTTCACCCACAGCTGCTACCAGGTCGTGCCCTACACCGAGTACGTGACCCTGGCCGAGCGCATCAACGCCATCGTCCCGATCGAAGGCCCGGCCAAGACCGCCTTCTTCTCGACCGGTGCCGAGGCGGTGGAGAACGCGATCAAGATCGCGCGCAGCAGCACCGGGCGCAGTGGCGTGATTGCCTTTGGCGCGGCCTTCCATGGCCGCAGCCTGTTTGCCGTGTCGCTCACCGGCAAGGTCCAACCCTACAAGGCCGGTTTCGGCCCGTTCCCGCCCGAGATCTACCACGTGCCGTTCCCGTGCCACTGCAGCTCGCTGGAAGACACCAAGAAGGCCATGGAGCAGCTGTTCAAGTGCGACATCGAGCCTTCTCGCGTGGCGGCCATCATCTTCGAGCCGGTGCAGGGGGAGGGTGGCTTCAACCCGATCCAGCAAGCGGCGGTGCAGTGGCTGCGCCAGCTGTGCGACCAGCACGGCATCCTGCTGATCGCCGACGAGGTGCAGACCGGCTTCGCCCGCACCGGCAAGATGTTCGCGATGGAGCACTATGGCGTCAAGCCGGACCTGATCACCATGGCCAAGAGCATGGCCGGTGGCACCACGCTGTCGGCCGTCTCGGGCCGGCAGGCGGTGATGGACGGCCCGGCCCCGGGTGGTCTGGGTGGCACCTACGCCGGTCACCCGCTGGCCATTGCCGCGGCCCATGCCGTCCTCGACGTGATGGCCGAGGAGCGCCTGCCCGAGCGGGCCCAGGTGCTCGGTGACCGGCTGGTGGCGCATCTGAGGGCCGCGCAGGGCCGTTACAGCCGCATCGCCGATGTCCGCGGCCTGGGTGCCATGGTGGCCTGCGAGTTTGTCGACGGCCAGGGCCATCCGGATGCCGACGCCACCAAGCGCGTGCAGATGGCGGCGCTGCGGCGCGGGTTGCTGCTGCTGACCTGTGGCGTCTACGGCAACGTGATCCGTTTCCTGTTCCCGCTGACCATCGAGGATCACGTCTTCGACAAGGGCCTGAAGATCCTGGACGAAGCGCTGACCGAGGCCCTGGGCTGAGGCTTTCGGGTACGGCCGGCGGTTTTCGGGATAATCCGCAGGCCTTGAACCCGACCACCACCCCCAAGACCTGGACCAAGACCGCCGACCGGCCGCTGCGCAGTGCGTGGCGTTCGGCCGGCGTATGGCTGCTGGCCCGTTTCATGGGGGTCCCGGTCCCCTGGCAGGCGGTCCATCAGCGGGATGGGCGCGCCCTCTTGGCCTACGAGCATCAGCGGCTGCTGGCGCTGGGCGCCGCCGGGGAGGCGGTGCCCCCGGTGCTGGCCTTCGACGGGCATTCGCTGGTGACGGGCGACATCGGCCGAACCTTCGACCACATCGTCAACGAAACCCCCTTGCCGCAACGCTTGCCACTGATGTGCGCGGCGGCCGAGGATCTGGCCGGCTTCCATGCCCGTGGCCATTGGCATGGGGGTGCCCAGGCGCGCAACCTGACCTGGGACGGTCAACGCTTTGCCCGCATGGACTTCGAGGAACCGCTGTACCCGGCGATGCCGCTGAATCAGGTGCAGCTGTACGACGCGCTGCAGCTGCTCATGTCCTATGCCCGGTTTCTGGAGTCCATGGGCCCTGGCGCTGTGCGGGATGTCTTGCAGGCTTACCGGAGCGCGTCGGTCCGGGCGTTTGCCGCCCGTGGGGTCACCCCCCCTGATTTGCCATCCTTCATCCAGCGTCTGATGTCACGCCTGCGCACAGTGCAGCGGGTGCTTCACGCGGTTCCCCGCCTGCGTGAATCCCGTGAAGCCATGCGCCTGCGCATTGTTCTCGACGGGATGGCCGCCTTCACTGCCCAGCACACCGGGCATTGAGTGTCAGGTCCGGTAACCCGGATCGGTTCTCTCCAGCCGGCGCAGCAGGGCAGGCCAGGCGATGTTCGCGCCCTGACCGGCGGTGGCCACGCGCATGACGTCGGCCATGCCCGCCAGAATGCGCGGGTCGACCCGAACCAGTTCACCGCCACCGGACTGAGCATCGATCTGGATGCGGCAGGTGTTCTCGAAGGTATACATCGAGAGGAAGGCGTCGGCGATGCTCTTGCCCACCGTCAGCAGGCCGTGGTTGCGCAGCACCAGGAAGTTGGCCTGACCCAGGTCGGCCTGCAGGCGCGGCTTCTCATCGGGGCGGAAGGCCACGCCTTCGTAGTCGTGGTACGCCAGAGAGGCCAGCACGAAGGTGCTCTGCTGGCTGATGGGCAGGATGCCGGCCTTCTGCGCACTGACGGCCACTCCGGCGCGCGTGTGGGTGTGCAGCACGCACTGCACCTCGGGCCGTGCCTCATGCACGGCGCTGTGGATCACGAAGCCGGCCGGGTTGACCGGGAAGGGCGAGTCGTGCAGCTTGTTGCAGGCCATGTCGACCTTGACCAGGCTGGATGCCGTGATCTCGTCGAACATCAGGCCGTAGGGGTTGATGAGGAACTGGTGCTCTCCACCAGTGACGCTGTCAGGCAGCTTGGCGCTGATGTGGGTGAACACCAGATCGGACCAGCCGTACAGTGCCACCAGACGGTAGCAGGCGGCCAGGTCGCAGCGCAGGGCCCATTCCTCGGGACTGACCTGTTCCTTGAGAGACGGTGTGTGCATGTCGTGCTCCGGTTCGCTGGAAGGGGTTCACGCCTAGCGGACAAAGCGCCCGTCGGCATTGACGATGGTGATTTCGGCCCAGGCATTGCCGTGGTGCTGGCCAGGGCCGAAATTCAGCAGGTTGCCGCCCAGGGACCAGTTGCGCAGGTCCTGGATGGACTGGATGATGTTGTCGGGCGTGATGCGGGGGCTGGCGCGACGCAAGGCTTCGATGAGAAAGCGCGCGCCCAGATAGCCACCGTAGGCGTTGTAGCTCACCGGCACGCCAGCGGCGGCTGCGAGGCGGTTGAACTCGCGCGCCATCGGATCCACCTGGCGCCATGGGGAGGGCACGATCTGCGTCATGGCCAGTCCTCGCGCGTCCGGGCCCAGTGCCGGTACCGCGCTGGCCGCCACCGAGAGGGTGTAGACCGGCACGTTGATCAGCGACCGGGCAGCGCGCACGAAACCCACCACCGAGGGGCCGACAGCCACCATGTACACCGCCTTGGGTCTGGCCTGTGCCAGTTCACGGGCCGCATCGGCGGCGTTGCTGCCGTCCACCGCCAGGCGGGCCACGCGCTCGATGACCACGCCCTGGGCCTTGGCACTGGCTTCGATGACCGGCAGCATCGACTGGCCGAACGCGTTGTCCTGCAGGGCAATGCCGATGCGATCGAGCTGGATGGTCGCCAGGGTGCGCAAGGCGTGCTCGGCCTCGTCCTGGAAGCTCGCTTGGGAGGTGAAGAAGGTCGGATGGGGCCTGAGGCGCAGCACGTGGGCGCCCGTCCACGCGCCCACCAGCGGCACCCGCTTGTCGGCCAGGTAGGGCAACAGGGCGCCGACACCCTCGGTGCTGCCCAGACCGGTGAGCGCCACCACCTTGTCCTTTTCGACCAACTCGCGCACGTTGGCCACGGTGCGCTGTGCATCGTAGGCGTCGTCACGGATGAGCATGCGCAACGGACGCCCGCCGATGCCGCCGGTGGCGTTGAGTGCGTCCACCGCCAACTGCTGGCCTGCCAGCGGCGCCTGGAAGGCGCCGGCGATCGGACCGCTCAGTGGGACGCTTTGTCCCACCAGAATGGCGTTGTCTTGGGCGAACCCTGGTCGGTGGATGGCGGCCAGTGTCCATGCAGCCGCCGCGCCGATGGCGCGGCGACGTGAGAGCTTGGGTGTCCCCGGCATGCTGTCTCCTCTGCGGTCCCGTGTGCTTGTTCTGTCTTGCGGACCCACGGATTGAACGGCGGCGGCGCTGCCCATCTTGTCCCCTGCACGACAGGATGGCCCTGTGAAAACCCGAAGCCCCGCACCGGCAAGACGCCTGTGCGGGGCTTCGGGTCGGTGGTACCGGGGATGGGCTCAGTTCTTGGTCGAGCAGGTGTTGAAGCCCAGGATCGCGTAGGGCGGGCACCAGCCCATCAGGCCGGTGAGCAGCGGCACCACGCCGACATAGCCCCAAAGGCCCACGGCGCCGGTGGCGGCGGCGGCAATGAGGGCCAGCCCCACGACGATGCGGATGATGCGGTCGATGCCGCCAACGTTCTTGGTCATGTTCATGCTCCTGTGCTGAACCAAACAGATCCATCACCTGGACAACGGCCGATGATGATGGGCGCAGGGCTATTGGAAGCTTTCGGGACCGCGGTGTCTGTGACCCAGGTCACACAGCGCCGGCGGGTCCGCCGGCCAGGGCGCGCAGCCGGGCGCTGTCGCGGATGGTGATGCATTCCCTGGAAAGCTCGACCATGCCTTCGCGCTCAAAGCGGTGCAGCAGCCGCGTCACCATCTCGCGCACCGTGCCCAGTTCGTCGGCCAGTGACTGGTGTGTGGCCCTGACCTGGGCACCGTGTCCCAGCAGGGTGGCCGCCAGGCGACTGTCCAGCCGCTGGAAGGCCACCGCTTCGATCAGTCCGGTGAGATCGGCCATGCGGGCGGCAAACAGCCCGAGCACGAAGTCACGGAAACCGGCGTCTTCCAGTGCCGTCCGGAAGTGCTCGGGCGGGAGCATCACCAGCGTGGTGGGCGCCGTCGACAGGCCTCTGGCCGTCAGGGCCTGGTTGGCAAACAGGCCCGCCGAGGACACCAGGCACATCTCGCCGGGTTGCACCCGGTACAACTCCAGCTCGCGGCCACTGGGAGAGGCTCGGCTGACCCGCACCTCGCCGTCGAGCACCAGCGGGAAGCCCTGGCAAGGGTCGTTCTCACGGAACAGCACCGTGCCCAGGGGCACCGTGATCACCGGCAGACCCGACAGGGTCTGCGCCTGCGACGCCAGCGAGGGGTACAGTGACAGCAGGCGCTGAGCTTGGGTGTCGTCCATGTCCGGGATTGTAGGCAGACCGCCTGTCGGGATCCGAACACGAAGCTTAAGTTCATTCAAATTTCTTGAATGAAGGCTTCAAGCGCCTTCGCTCCCGCCTGCGGTCCAACTTCCTACACTGCCGGCATGAATTCGACACCTGCCTTGCGCTACCACCCGGTCTCGGTGCTCTTGCACTGGGTTCTGGGTCTGGCTTTGATCGGTTTGTTCGCGGTGGGTCTGTACATGACCGATCTGCCGTTCTCGCCCCAGCGACTGAAGCTCTACAACTGGCACAAGTGGGCCGGTGTCACGCTGCTGGCGCTGTCCGCTTTCCGTCTCATCTGGCGCCTGACGCACCGCCCGCCGGCTTTGCCGGTCGCCATTGAATCGGCGATGCCCGGCTGGCAGAAGCTGGCCCACCATGCCACACACCATGGTTTGTACCTGCTGTTCTTTGCGGTGCCCCTGCTGGGCTGGGCCTACAGCTCTGCGGCGGGCTTTCCCATCGTGCTCTTCGGCGTGCTGCCCCTGCCCGACTTCGTGCCGGTCAGTGAGGAACTTGCCGAGCTGATCAAGCCTCTGCACAAGCTGTCGGCCTTCGCGATGATGGCGCTCGTGCTGTTGCATGTGGCCGGTGCCCTCAAGCACCAGCTGGTCGACCGCGACGGCCTCATTGCCCGGATGGGCTTCGGCCGACGCTGACCCTCACCTTTCACAGGAACTTCTCCCATGACCTTCATGCGTCCCGCGTCCTTCGTGCTGGCGCCGGCCCTGTGGCTGCCCCTGGCTGCGCAGGCCCAGCAGCAGCTCGTGCCCGCCCAGAGCGAAATTGGTTTTGTCAGTCGCCAGATGGGCGTGCCGGTCGAAGGCAAGTTCAAGACCTTCAGCGCGCAGGTGGCCTTCGATCCGGCCAAGCCGGCCGCCAGCAACATTGCCTTCACCGTCGATACCGGCAGCGCCACGCTCGGGGTGCGAGAGACCGATGTCGAGCTGCCCAAACCCATCTGGTTCAACGTGGCCCAGTTTCCCAAGGCCACCTTCCAGTCCAGCAGCGTCAAGCGGGTGGACGCCAGCAAGTTCGAGGTGGCCGGCAAGCTGACGATCAAGGGCGTGAGCAGTGACGTGGTCGTGCCCGTCACGCTGGCCCAGAGCGGCACCACCACCACCGCCACCGGCAGCTTCCCCATCAAGCGCCTGACCTTCCGCATCGGCGAGAAGGAATGGTCGGACACCTCCATGGTGGCCGATGAGGTGCAGGTCAAGTTCAAGATCGCGCTGACCGGTGTCGGCAAGCTCTGATCGCGTTTTCCCGTTTGTCCGTTTTTTGTCCACAGAGGAGTTCAACCATGCGCAAATCCCTGACCCTGCTGGCGGCCGCCGCCGTGCTGTCCACCACCGGCCTCGCCCAGGCGGCCGACTACCAGATCGATCCGACCCACACCAACGTGATCTGGGAGCAGATCCACTTCGGCACCTCCACCAACCGTGGCAGCTGGGCCAAGAAGAGCGGCACCGTGCAGTTCGATCGCGCCGCCAAGACCGGCAAGGTCAACCTCACCCTGGACATGAGCTCGGTGACCACCGGCGTGACCCCTTTTGACAACCACCTCAAGGGCGACGATTTCTTCGCCGCCGACAAGCATCCCACCGCCACCTTCGTGGGTGACAAGTTCGTCTTCAACGGCGACAAGGTCAGCGAAGTGCAGGGCGCCCTGACCCTGCGCGGCCAGACCCACCCGGTCACGCTCAAGGCGGTGCGTTTCAACTGCTTTGACCACCCGATGCTCAAGCGCGAAGTCTGCGGCGGCGACTTCGAGACCACCATCAAGCGCAGCCTGTGGGGCGTGAACTGGGGCCTGAACATGGGCGTGCCAGACGACACCAAGATCGTGATCCAGGTCGAAGCCATCAAGCAGTGATGCGCATCGTCTGAAAAAGTCTTTGCCAATGGAAAGGCCCGCCGCGTGCGGGCCTTTTGCTTGCGCGCCTACCATTGCCCTGCGGAGGTGTTGGCCATGCGAAAGCTCTTGACCTTGCTGATGCCCGTCGGGCTGTGGGCGGCATTGCCTCTGAAGGCGGCCGACTTCACCCTGGACCCGACCCATACGTTTGCCACCTTCGAGATCGACCATTTTGGTGCCACCACCAACCGGGGACGATTTGACCGAAAGCAGGGGAGTGTGTTCTTTGACCGCATCGCCGGTGTCGGTCGCGTGGACATCACCATCGATGTGGCGTCCGTCAGTACCGGGACGCCGGCCTTTGACCGTCAGTTGCTCGGTGCCGATCTGCTGGACGCCGAGCGATATCCGACAGCCCGGTTCGTGTCCGAGCGCTTCATTTTCCAAGGCGACCGCGTCACGTCGGTGGAGGGGCAGCTGACGCTGCGCGGCCAGACACGGCCCGTCTCCTTCCGGGCACTGAAATTCAACTGCTACAACAGCCTGGTGTTCAAGCGCACCGTGTGTGGGGGCGAGTTCGACACCGTCATCGATCGCACCGACTTCGGCATCGACTACCTGGTGCGCTTCGGCGTGGCGCGGGACGTGAGGTTGCTGGTCCAGATCGAGGCGATTCAGCCCTGAGCTTGCCGGGTTTGCGGGGTTGACGGCTGTGTGTCGGCCTCCAGGCGCTCCAGAAACAGGAGCGCCTGTGTCCGGCTGGTCCCGCACATTTCCGGGCTGGGCGGCAGCGAGGCGCAGACGGCGGGCCGTTCGGGCAGGCCGAACAGCCGGCAAGCCAGGGCCTCATCCAGGTGGGGACATCTCATGCCCGCCGGCTTGCCGCCCGGCAGGCCGGGCAGGGGGCTGCTGATCGAGGGGGCGATGCAGCAGGCGGCGCAGCCTGGACGGCAGTCCATCCGCGGCTGGTCAGGCGCTGAAACGCCGCGCGGCCCAGAGCACCTGGTCGATCACGCCGTGCACGGCGGTGCGCTGCGCGTCGTTGCTGATGCGGCCGTCCGGGTCAAAGGCTTCGGTGGCTTTGGGCATCGCAAACTGCTTCGGGGCGACCCAGGCCTGCAGGTTCAACAGCAAGGGTGTCAGGTGGCTCAGGCTGCGCACGCCACCCAGTGCGCCGGGCGAGGTGGACAGCAAGCCGACGACCTTGCCGGCGAAGGCCTTGGTGCCGCTGCCCCACACCGGGTCGCCCTTGACGGGGCTCGACACCCAGTCGATGGTGTTCTTGAGCAGGGCCGTGTAGCTGCCGTTGTACTCGGGTGAGCAGATGATCCAGGCCGGGTGGGCGTGGAAGATCTCCTTGAGGCGGATCACATCGCGCGGCGTGCCTTTGGCTTCGAGGTCGGCGTTGTACAGCGGCACGTCGAAGTCGGCCAGTTCCAGGCGGGTGACCTGGGCACCCTCGGCAGAGGCCATGGCCGTGACGGCGCCGGCCAGCTTGCGGTTCCAGGAATGTTCGCGGGTGCTGCCTGCAAAGACGAGGAGGGGGATGGCGGTATTCATATGCTGATTGTGGCATTGCCGGCTTGCAGCAAACCTGCATTCGCCGCCATGTCCTGTTCTGGCGTGGCCCAAGGCCAGCCCTTCGGATGGGCAGGCATTTCGCAGGCCTCAGGCAAAGATGGGACAATTGGCGCCTGTCGCCCCGGCCAGAGCAGGCCCCGGGGCACGCCGTGTTTCACGTGAAACACCCATCCCGGATCATCGGGCGCCACCACCGAGATGGGCGCGCCCCGGAGCTCTCACCATGTTGTACCCACAGGAATTCGATGTCATCGTCGTCGGCGGTGGCCATGCCGGCACCGAAGCTGCGCTCGCGGCCGCCCGAATGGGCTGCACCACCTTGCTGCTCACCCACAACATCGAGACCCTGGGCCAGATGAGCTGCAACCCCAGCATCGGCGGCATTGGAAAAGGCCATCTGGTCAAGGAGGTGGACGCGCTGGGTGGCGCCATGGCGCTTGCCACCGACGAGGGTGGCATCCAGTTCCGTATCCTCAACAGCAGCAAAGGCCCGGCGGTGCGCGCCACCCGTGCCCAGGCTGACCGCATCCTGTACAAGGCCGCCATCCGCCGAATGCTGGAAAACCAGCCGAACCTGTGGCTGTTCCAGCAGGCGGTGGATGACCTGATGGTTGAAGGTGATCGGGTGGTCGGCGCCGTCACGCAGGTCGGCATCCGCTTTCGCAGCCGTACCGTGGTGCTGACCGCGGGCACCTTCCTGGACGGCAAGATCCATGTCGGTCTGAACAACTATTCGGCCGGCCGTGCGGGGGATCCGCCGGCGGTGTCGCTCTCGGCGCGGCTCAAGGAGTTGAAGCTGCCGCAGGGCCGACTGAAGACCGGTACCCCGCCCCGCATCGACGGTCGGACCATCGATTGGTCGAAATGCACCGAGCAACCCGGCGATGGCATGCCTGGCGGCATGAACCCGGATCTGCCGGTGCCGGTGTTCAGCTTCATGGGCAGCACAGCCATGCATCCCAGGCAGATTTCCTGCTGGATCACCCACACCAACGCCCGCACGCACGAGATCATCCGCTCCGGCTTCGACCGCAGTCCCATGTTCACCGGCAAGATCGAGGGCGTCGGTCCTCGCTACTGCCCCAGCGTGGAAGACAAAATCAACCGTTTCGCCGACAAGGACAGCCACCAGATCTTCCTGGAACCTGAGGGCCTGACCACTCACGAGGTCTACCCCAACGGCATCAGCACCAGCCTGCCGTTCGACATCCAGTACGACCTGGTTCGCAGCATGGTCGGGTTGGAGAATGCCCACATCCTGAGACCGGGCTATGCCATCGAGTACGACTACTTTGATCCGCGCTCGCTCAAGAGCAGCTTTGAGACGAAGCAGATCCAGGGTCTGTTCTTTGCCGGCCAGATCAACGGGACCACGGGCTACGAAGAGGCGGCCGCCCAGGGGCTGTTTGCGGGCCTGAATGCCGCACTGCAGTGCCAGGGTAAGGATGCTTGGCTGCCGCGCCGCGACGAGGCTTACCTTGGCGTGCTGGTGGACGACCTGGTGACCCAGGGTGTGACCGAACCGTACCGCATGTTCACCAGCCGCGCCGAATTCCGCCTGCAGCTGCGCGAGGACAACGCCGACATGCGCCTGACCGAACAGGGCAGGGCGATGGGGCTGGTGGATGATGTTCGCTGGGACGCGTTCTGCCGCAAGCGCGACGCGGTTTCACGTGAAACCGAGCGCCTGAAGTCGACCTGGGTGAATCCGCGCATTCTGGAGGCCGCCGAGTCCGAGCGGGTGCTGGGAAAGGCCATCGAGCGTGAGTACAACCTGTTCGACCTGCTGCGCCGGCCGGGGGTGTCGTATCCCGACCTGATGGGGATGGGCGAAGGTCGCTGGGCGCCGGCGGTCAAGCTGGACGATCAAGATGCCCGTCCGGTGGTTTCACGTGAAACACTGGGCGAACTGCATGACGCGGTGGTGGAGCAGGTAGAGATCGCCGCCAAGTACTCGGGCTACATCGACCGGCAGAAGGATGAGGTGGAGCGCGCGGCCCATTACGAACACCTGAAGCTGCCGGAGGATCTGGACTACGCGCAGGTCACGGCCCTGTCGTTCGAGGCGCGGCAGAAGCTGGCCAAGCACCGGCCCGAGACGCTGGGCCAGGCCTCGCGCATTTCAGGCATCACCCCGGCCAGCATCTCGTTGCTGATGATCCACCTGAAGAAGGGCGGATTCAAAGGCTTTGCCCGTCGTGAGTCTGAAGCCGCATGAGTGCAGTTACCTTGAAGCCGGTACTGGAAGCCGGGTTGCGTGAACTTGGTCTGAACCTGAGCGATGCCCAGGTCGACCAGTTGCTGGCCTACCAGGACCTGATCACCAAGTGGAACAAGGTCTACAACCTGACGGCGGTGCGCGACCCCCAGGAGATGCTGACGCACCACCTGCTGGACAGCCTGGCAGCGATCCCGGCGCTGCTGCGACAGATCGGAAGAATGCCAGGTTTCGCCGCCGGGCCGCCCCAAGGCGAAACAGCCCCCGGGCCCGGCGAAGACCGGGGCCCTTCCCCGTCTCGGGGCAGCGACCCGCGCAGCGGTGGAGCGTGGGGGCCTCGGTTGTTGGATGTCGGCTCGGGCGGCGGTCTGCCGGGGGTGGTGATCGCCATCACCTGCCCGCAGATGGAAGTGCATTGCGTGGACACGGTGCTCAAGAAAGCCACCTTCATCCAGCAGGTCGCGGCCTCGCTGAAGTTGCCGAATCTGCGCGGCATTCACGCACGGGTGGAGTCGCTGAAGGCGGAAGAGGGGAATGGCTACGACATCGTCTGCTCCCGCGCCTTTGCATCGCTGGTGGATTTCACCACCTGGTCCCGCGCGGCGCTCAATCCGGCGGGGGTGTGGATGGCCATGAAAGGCAAGCACCCTGAAGACGAGTTGCTGGCTTTGCCTTCTTCGGTGTCCGTGTTTCACGTGGAACAACTGAAGGTGCCGGGCCTGGCGGCGGAGCGTTGCATCGTCTGGATGCGGGCGGTGGCCTGATTCGGGCGGGCGCTTCTGGTCGGGTGCCGGCGACGGTCCCCTCTCATCGAGACCTCTGGCCGGCAGACTCACGTAAACTCGGCCACTTCACCGCGAGGGATTCCACACCATGTTCGGCATTGCAGACTACGGCGCCTTTGTCATCGCCATCATCGTCTTTCTGGCCATTCCGGGACCGGGGAACCTCGCGCTCATCACCTCCACCGGCAAGGGCGGCATCCGCGGCGGGCTGGCGGCTACCCTCGGCGTGATTGCGGGCGACCAGGTGCTGATGTGGATGGCCGTGGCGGGCGTGGCCGCGCTGCTGGCGGCCTATCCGGCGGCCTTCGCGTTTGTCCAGTGGGCAGGTGCCGCCTACCTGGCCTGGCTGGGTTGGAAGATGCTGACCGCCAAACCCGGCGATGCCCCGGTGCTCAACATCCGGCCGCGGCAATACTTCCAGCAGGCCCTGACCATCACCCTGCTCAACCCCAAGGCCATCGTCTTCTACATGGCCTTCTTCCCGTTGTTTGTCGACCCTCAGAAGCATCAGGGCCTGATCACCTTCGGCGCCATGGCCGCGACGATTGCCTTCCTCACTTTCCTGTACGGTCTGACCGTGGTGTTGCTGACCCATTTCCTGGCCGAACGCATGCGCGCCAACCCGCGGATCGGTCGGGCGCTGGAGAAGCTGGCCGGCGTCTTCCTGATCGGCTTTGGCATCAAGCTGGCCATTTCCAAGTAATCACCAGAGCGGGACCCCGGCATGGCCAAGATTTTCTGTGTTGCCAACCAGAAGGGCGGCGTTGGCAAGACCACCACCACCGTCAACCTGGCGGCGGGCCTGGCCAAGATCGGCCAGCGCGTCCTGATGGTGGATCTGGATCCGCAGGGCAACGCCACCATGGGCTCCGGCGTGGACAAGCGCACCATGCCCTTGTCGGTGTATGACGTCCTGCTGGAGTCGGCCTCGGTCAAGGAGGCGGGTCTGTTCTCGGACAAGTGCGGCTACACCGTGCTGGGCGCCAACCGCGATCTGGCGGGCGCCGAGGTCGAACTGGTCGAGGTCGAGCGGCGCGAGAAGCGCCTGAAGCAGGCCCTGGCCGAGGTGGACGCCGACTACGACTTCGTGCTGATCGACTGCCCGCCGTCGCTATCCATGCTGACCCTCAACGGGCTGTGCTCGGCCCATGGCGTCATCGTGCCGATGCAGTGCGAATATTTTGCGCTGGAAGGCCTGACCGACCTGGTCAACACCATCAAGCAGGTGCACGCCAACCTCAACAAGGACCTGCAGATCATCGGCCTGCTGCGCGTGATGTACGACCCGCGCATCACCCTGCAGCAGCAGGTGTCCGACCAGCTCAAGGCCCATTTCGGCGACAAGGTGTTCGACACCGTCATTCCGCGCAACGTGCGCCTGGCCGAGGCACCCAGCTACGGCCTGCCCGGCGTGGTGTTCGACCCGTCGGCACGCGGCAGCCAGGCCTTTCTGTCCTTCGCGACCGAGATGGTCGACAGAATCCGGAAGATGTGAGCGCTTGCTGCTGCCATGAACATTGTCAAACCTGAAAACGTCCTGATCCTGCCGGGCTGGCAGAACAGCGGCCCCGGCCATTGGCAGAGCCGCTGGGAAACCCTGCACGGCTTCCGTCGGGTGGATCAGCACGACTGGATGACTCCCCGCCGGGGCGACTGGATCGCCCGGCTGGAGGATGTGATCCTGGGCAGCGACGGCCCGGTGGTGCTGGTGGCCCACAGCCTGGGCTGCATCCTCACGGCCGCCTGGGCACAGGTCTCGCGCAGCACCGCCCGCGTGCAGGGCGCGCTGCTGGTGGCGCCGGGCGATCCCGAGCGTGACGAGTTGCGTGGCGTCTTGCCGAGCTGGGCGCCCATCGTTCGAGACCGGTTGCCGTTTCCCAGTCTGTTGCTGGGCAGCCATGACGACCCTTATTGCAGCCTCGCAAAAGCCCAATCCCTGGCGGACGCCTGGGGATCGCGGTTCATCGATTGCGGGCCATGCGGACACATCAACGCGGAGTCCGGGCTCGGCGACTGGCCTGATGGCCTGGCGCTGCTGCGCGAACTGACGGACCCGAAAGACATTTGAAGAAAGACGACGCCATGGTCACCAAGAAACCCAAAGGCCTTGGCCGCGGACTCGAGGCCCTGCTGGGGCCCAAGGTCGACGACGCGGCGACACCGGCGGTCGCCCAGGAAGGCGCGCCCAGCACGCTGCCGGTCACGGACATGGTGCCGGGCATGTACCAGCCCCGCACCCGCATGGACGAAGGCGCGCTCTACGAGCTGGCCGAATCCATCAAGGCCCAGGGCATCATGCAGCCCATCCTGGTGCGCCAGCTGGCCGATGGCCCCAACGCCGGCAAATACGAGATCATCGCTGGCGAGCGGCGCTTCCGTGCCTCCCAACTGGCCGGCCTGACCCAGGTGCCGGTGCTGGTGCGTGATGTGCCCAACGAGGCCGCCGCCGCCATGGCCTTGATCGAGAACATCCAGCGCGAGGATCTCAATCCGCTGGAAGAGGCCCAGGGCCTGCAGCGCCTGATCCGGGAATTTGGCCTGACCCATGAGCAGGCTGCCCAGGCGGTGGGTCGCTCGCGAAGCGCGGCCAGCAACCTGCTGCGCCTGCTCAACCTGGCCGACCCGGTGCAGACCATGCTGATGGCCGGCGACATCGACATGGGCCATGCCCGGGCGTTGCTGGCGCTGGAAAAGGTGTCGCAGATCACGGCGGCGAACCAGATCGCTGCCAAGAAAATGTCGGTGCGCGAAGCCGAGAGCCTGGTCAAGAAGCTGGGGGCTGAGTTCAACCTGGTGCCCCAGAAGCCCAAGAAGGAAAAGTCGCGCGACATCCGCCGGGTGGAGGAAGAGCTGTCCGACCTCCTGACCGCCGAGGTCGAGGTCCGGATCAAGAAGCGCGTCAAACGCCACGGCCGGGTGGAGGACATGGGCGAGCTGGCGATCCAGTTCGGCTCGCTGGATGAGCTCAACGGGCTGATCGACCGCCTGCGCGCTGGCAACTGACCCGTCTTTTCTGCCCATGGCCCGTTCCGACCTGCAAGGCGCCTGCCAGACGCTCGCCGAAGCCCTGGAAGCGTTGGAGCAGCATGTCCTGGCCCTGCCTGCCAGCCCACATCGCAGCCACTGTCTGCAGGCCGTTCATCGCATGACGCATGTGTTCGAGACGGAGCTGCGGCTACCCTTGTCGCAGCCGCCCCCCGGGCCAGACTCGCCGGTGTCAGGACCCGAGGAGGCCCTCATGCGGCAGATCGACGACTGCCTGCTGGATGCCCTCACGGCAGAGTGGCGACGTGCCGCGCGGGTGGTCGGGGCGGCGGTGGCGGAATGGCCTGACATGCCCCTGGAGCACTTTGCCCAGCGCCTGCAGGTGCTGGCACAAGCGGGGCGTCTGCAGGTCCGCGGGGATTTCACCAGCCTGTTGCACAGCGAAGTGCGTCTGCCGGACGTGAACTGACCCACCACCAGGCAGGACGAAAAAAAACCTCCCGGTCGCGGGAGGTTTTTCTTCGGTCTGGCGTGCTGTCAGGCGGGTGGCCCCGCCCGATGGACCCGCGCAGGATCAGTTGCCCACCTTGAGCTGGCCACCGCGGCCCAGGCCGCCCTTGACTTCCTGTGCCTTGTAGTTGCGCAGGGAAACGACCATGCTGTTGTAGGCGTCGGTGAAGGCGGCCACGGCGGCCTTGCCTTCCGGCGTGCGCGAGAAGCCACCCAGGGCACCGGCGGCGCTGCCACCGAACGCACCGAGCGCGGCACCGTAATTGGTGGCGGTGGCGTTGCCTTCGGAGATGGCAATCTGCACACCGGAGCGGATGTCGAACAGGGTCAGCGTCACCACGGAAGCCTTGCTCTCCAGGCCACCCGCCAGGGCACCGAGCACCGGGTTCTTGCGACCGATCACGCCACCGAGCGAGGCCCCGATGGCGCCTGTCGTCTCGTTGTCGATGATGATGGCCGGCTCCATGTAGTAGTCGGCGGCCACGCGCTGGCCCTTCTGCTGGTTGGAGCCGGCACGGAACTCACCCGAATTGCGCTGCTTGTCGGTGATCGACGAAATCTTGCTCTCGGTGCGGTTGTTGCCGATCGAGGTGATCACGAAGCAGTTGGACTGCTGGACCGCCAGGCGGATCAGCGGCTCGATGGTGGTGACCTTGGTGGCCGCACCGAAGCTGGCGTACCACTCCTTGCCGCGGCCGTCGTCCACGGCCAGCGTGCCCAGCGGCGAGGCGCAACGCTCCAGCGCGGTGTTGGCGCCCGCGCTCGTGCCGCCAGCGGCCGAACCGGTCGCGGCCGTCGGGCTGCCACCCGTGGATACGCTGCCGCCGCCAGGCGTGACGCAGCCGGCCAGGGTCAGGGCTGCCGCCAGGGCGGCCATGCGCAGGGTGAGGGAAGAAGTCTTGGTCATGGAAACAGCTTTCTTTGGAGACGGAAATTCGGACACGTGGGATCAGCGCTGGTACCAGCCGCTGTTGCCCCAGGTCCAGTAGTAGGGAGTGCTGGTGTACCAGACGCTCCACGACTTGCGCTCGGCTTCGCGCACCTGATAAAGGCGTCGCTCGTCCTTCTTGGCGGCGGCTGCGTCAGGCAGCAGCTTTTTGGCGCCCTTGTGGCCCTTGCCCGCGGCCATGGTCAGCCAGACCTCGGCCTCGGCCGGGTCGGGACCCATTTCCTCAAAGCCCAGCAGGTAGATGCGCCCCAGGGCGTATTGCGCCTCGACATGGCCGCGATCGCCGGCCTTGCGCATCCACTGGATGGCCTGGTAACTGTTGCGGTCGACACCGTCACCGCGCAGGAAGCGCAGGCCCAGGTCGTAGGCGGCCTTGGCGTCCTTCTCGCCCAGCGCCGTCAGCGCGGCGAGGCGGCGTTCGGCCTCGGGATCGGTCGGGGTGCCCTGGAAGGTGGCCGAACTGCGCGGACGGTCCGAGCAGCCGCTGTCGTCACAGATGCGGATGGTGTCCGCCGGCTTGGTGATCTGGGCCTCGGGCGCCTGTGCGGCACATCCGGCCAGCAGGATCATGGCGACAGAAGCGGATGAAATGACCGCGCGCATGGAACCCTCCTGTGAAATGTCTCGACTTGAAACTTAATCAAAAAAGTATACAAGCGAGCCCGCGCCGTCCCGTCTCAAGGGCAGGTAAGCGATTGTTACCCGACCTGGTTCATCCCATCAATAGGTGAAGATCTTCCCCGGGTTGAGGATGTTGTCCGGGTCGAGCGCCTGCTTGATGGTGCGCATCATGTCGATGGCGCCGTCGCCGGCCTCGCGGCGCAGGAAGTCCATCTTGTGCAGGCCCACGCCGTGCTCGCCGGTGCAGGTGCCTTCAAGTTGCAGCGCGCGGTGCACCAGCTTGTGGTTGAGCTCTTCGGCCACGCGGTGTTCCTGCGGATTGGCTGGATCGATCAGGTAGCCGAAGTGGAAGTTGCCGTCGCCGACGTGGCCCACCAGGAAGTAGGGGAGGCCGCTGGCATCGGCCTCGGCCACCGAGTCGAGCAGGCAGTCGGCCAGGCGGCTGATCGGCACGCAGGTGTCGGTGCTGACGGCGCGGCAGCCGGGCTTGCTCTGGATGGCGGCAAAGTAGGCGTTGTGCCGTGCGGTCCACAGGCGGGTGCGTTCCTCGGGCGTGGTCGCCCATTCGAACGCGTTGCCACCGAACTCGCTGGCGATCTCCTGCACCATCTCGGCCTGCTCCTGCACGCTGGCGGGGGAGCCGTGGAACTCCATCAGCAGCATGTGTTCCTCGCGCAGGCCCAGCTTGCTGTGGGCATTGACCATGCGCACGGTGCCCGCATCGATCAATTCGCAGCGCGCGATCGGTACGCCCAGCTGGATCACCTGGATGACGGTGCGCACCGCCGCCTCGATGCTCGGGAACGAGCAGATGGCGGCAGAAATGGCCTCGGGCAGCGGATAGAGCTTGACGGTGATCTCGGTCATGATGCCCAGCGTGCCCTCGCTGCCCACCATCAGGCGGGTCAGGTCGTAGCCAGCGCTGCTTTTCTTGGCCCGGGTGCCGGTGCGGATGACCTCGCCCTTGGCGGTCACCACCTCCAGCGCCAGCACGTTCTCGCGCATGGTGCCGTAGCGCACGGCGTTGGTGCCGCTGGCGCGGGTGGCGGCCATGCCGCCGATGGAGGCGTCCGCGCCGGGGTCGATCGGGAAGAACAGGCCTTCGTGCTTGACGGCTTCGTTCAGGGCCTTGCGGGTGATACCGGGCTGCACGGTCACTGTCAGGTCTTCGGCATTGATGGACAGCACCTGGTTCATGCGGCTGACGTCGATGCTGATGCCACCCTGGATGGCCAGCAGGTGGCCTTCCAGCGAGGAGCCGACGCCAAACGGGATCACCGGCACCTTGTGCTGCGCCGCGAGCTTGACCGCATCGGCCACGTCCTGGGTGGACTCGGCAAAGATCACCGCGCTGGGCGGCGGCACATCGAAGATGGACTCGTCGCGGCCGTGCTGTTCGCGCACCACCAGCGCGGTGGAGCACTGCGGGCCGAAGCGCTGCTGCAGGGCATCGATCAGGGCGGCGGGCACCTCGCGCAGGTGCAGTTCGGGGGCCAGGTGGGCGTGGTCGGCGGGGGCGTTCATGGGTGGGATCTCCTGGGGCGCGTCTCTCTCGCCCGGCAATGAGCCTGCAGTGTACGCCGAGGGGTGCGCGCCCGCGATGTCAGGAACCCTTGATGCCCTGGTGAAATTCCTTGCGCGAGAGTTTGCCGTCCCCGTCCCTGTCCAGCGCGGTGAAGCGCTGGGCCACGGCGGGCAGGTGCTCCGCCTCCTGAGGGCTCAGGTGCCCGTCGCCGTCGCGGTCGGCCCGGTCGAAGGCGGCGCTGATGGCCTCGGCCAGATCCACAGCCCGGGGCTGGGTGGCGCCCGCCAGGCCCGGGGCGAGCGTGAGCGTCCACACCGCCAGCAGGGCCACGCTGTGGCGTTCGAACCGGGAGGGGGTCAGGTTGGCCGCAGAGGCCTGTGGTCGACGGAATGTGCGCATGCTCAGAGACTCCTTCATGGTTTTTGTCGAGCAGGCATTTCAGCGGATATCCGTGCCACCGGCCAGCACTTTTGCCAGGCGTTTCCACCGGCACAGAAGCCTTGCGCCTTTCACACTTTCTTTGAACATGTAACGGGCTGGCGGGCAGCTTCGCGCAAAATGCACCACGGCGCGGCGTGCGATGCCACCGACCGCGATTCCGGATTCACGCAACCAGGATGTGCACCATGGGCAACCGACTCACACAGATCGCCACCCGCACCGGCGACGCCGGCACCACCGGCCTGGGCGATAACGCCCGCGTTTCCAAGAACAGCCTGCGCGTGCACGCGATGGGCGATGTGGACGAGCTCAACTCGCACATCGGCCTGCTGCTGTGCGAGGACATGCCCGCCGATGTGCGCACGCTGCTGGTGGAGATCCAGCACCAGCTGTTCAACCTGGGTGGCGAGCTCTCGATTCCCGGGTTTGAACTGCTCAAGCCCGAGGCGGTGCTGGCCCTCGATGAAGCGCTGGCGACCTACAACGAGCAGTTGCCGCGCCTGCAGGAGTTCATCCTGCCCGCCGGCAACCGCGCGGCCGCCCAGGCCCACATCTGCCGCACCGTGGCCCGCCGGGCCGAGCGCCATCTGGTGGCCCTGGGCAACGAGGAGGCCATCAAGGAAGCGCCGCGCCAGTACCTCAACCGGCTGTCCGACCTGATGTTCGTGCTGGCCCGGGTGCTCAACCGCATGAACGGTGGCGATGATGTGTACTGGAAGAGCGAACGCATCGCCAAGGCCGAGGACGCGTGAAGCCAGGGACGGCATGTTTGGCCGCATCGGCGTTGCTGTTCTCGGCCGCCGCTCAGGTCGCCTCGGCGGCCCCCCGCCAGGTGCAACTGGTGTGCGAGGCCGTCTACCTGCCGGCGCGCAGCACCTGGACGCGTTCGGTGGACATCCGCTACGACGATCGCCGCATCCGTGAAGTGGCCATCGACGGCCAGCCCGTCTACACCTTCGCGGTGCGCGGCACGGTCATCCTGACCTCGCAGGACAACGAGCGCATCCAGATCGACACCGCCGGCGGCTCTTGGACCAGCGACTTCCGAGGCCTGGCCAGCGCGCAGGGGCGTTGCGAGCGGGTGGACTGAGTTCGAGGCCGGCTGGTCAGCCCGCCATCCGCAGCCCGCCGGTGTCGGGCCGCTGATGGCTGTGCAGACGGATGCGCAGCGACAGGTCGGTGCGGGAGTCGGCGTACTCCACGGCCTGCTCGGCGGTGAGTTCTCCGCGCAGGTACAGGTCGTAGAGCGACTGGTCGAAGGTGCACATGCCCATCTCGTTGCTCTTGGCCATCGCGTCCTTGATGTCGTCTGTCTGGCCCTTCTGGATCAGGTCGGCGACGTAGGACGAGAGCAGCATCACCTCCACCGCCGGCACCAGCGGGCCGGCCGTGCTGCGGATCAGGCGCTGGCCCACCACGCCCTTGAGGTTCAGCGACAGGTCCATCAGCACCTGCTTGTGCGCAGTCTCCGGGAAGAAGTTGAGGATGCGCTGGATGGCCTGGTTGGCGTTGTTGGCGTGCAGGGTCGAGACGCACAGGTGACCGGTTTCGGCGTAGGCCAGGGCGTGCTGCATGGTGGCGCGGTCGCGGATCTCGCCGATCATGATGACGTCGGGGGCTTCCCGCATGGCGTGGCGCAGGGCCTCGTCGAACGACTTGGTGTCCAGACCCACCTCGCGCTGGTCGATGATCGACAGGCCATGGCTGTGCTCGAATTCCATCGGGTCTTCGACGGTCAGGATGTGGCCGGCCGCGCTGCGGTTGCGGTGGTCCAGCATGGACGCCAGTGTGGTGGATTTGCCCGAACCTGCTGCGCCGACCACCAGGATCAGCCCGCGCTTGAGCATGGCCAGCTTCTTGAGCACGGGAGGCAGTTTGAGGTTCTCGATCGACGGGATCTTGCCGCTGACATGGCGCACCACCACGGCCACGTCGCCGCGCTGACGGAACACGTTCACACGAAAGCGCCCCATGCCAGGCAGGGCAATGGCCAGGTCGCACTCGAAGTTGGCCTCGAACTCGCGGATCTGCGATTCGCGCATGACCGAGTAGGCCAGGCGCTGGGTCTGCACAGCGTCCAGCGGGGCTTCATCGATGCGACGAACCACGCCCTGTATCTTCAGGGCAATGGCGCTGCCGGCCGAGATGAACAGATCGGAAGCGCCCTGGGCCACCATCATCGACAGGTAGCGACCGAGGTCATCGTTGCTGGAGGTCATGCCGGATTCCATGGATGGGTCGAAGTCTTTCATCACGTCATTGGCATGGTAGCTGCATTTGCGGGCGGGCAACATCCCGGAAAACGGGCATTTGCCCAGCATTTCACGGTGTCGGACCGGGCAAAAAAAGAGCCTGCAGCCATCAGGCCCAGGCTCTCTTGTGGCAACCAGGGACTGTTCAGGACTTGCGGCCCAGCAGTGCCCACAACAGGATGGCACCGAAAGTAGCAGTGCCGATGCCACCCAGCGCGAAATCGCCAAACTTCAGTGTGAAGTCGCCGGTGCCCAGCACCAGGGTGATGGCCGCCACCAGCAGGTTGCGGTTGTCGGAGAAGTCGACCTTGTTGTCGACCCAGATCTTGGCGCCGGCCACCGCGATCAGGCCGAACACCACGATGGACACCCCGCCCATGACGGCCAGCGGGATGGCCTGGATCAGGGCGCCGAACTTGGGGCTGAAGCCCAGCAGGATGGCCATGACACCGGCGACCACGAAGATGGCGGTCGAGTAGATCTTGGTCGCGGCCATGACGCCGATGTTCTCGGCGTAGGTGGTGACACCGGTGCCACCGGCGCTGCCGGCCACGATGGTGGCGACGCCGTCGCCCATGAAGGCGCGGCCCATGTACTGGTCCAGGTTCTTGCCGGTCATGGCGGTCACGGCCTTGATGTGCCCCAGGTTCTCGGCCACCAGAATGATCGCGACCGGTGCGATCAGCAGCATCGCGTTGCCGGTGAACACCGGGCTGCTGAAGTTGGGCATGCCGAACCAGGCGGCATTGGCAATGCCGGACAGGTCCAGCGGCTTGCCCATGCCGAAACCGTTGGTCAGCACCGCATAGATGATGCTCGCGACGATCAGGCCCATCAGGATCAGCAGGCGCTGGACCATGCCCTTGGTGAACACGGCCACCAGGGCCACGCTGACGAAGGTGATGGCCTGCATCCAGGCATCGAAGCCGGTGGGCGCCATGTTCTTGACCGGGATGTGCGCCAGGTTCAGGCCGATCACGGCCACCACCGAACCGGTGACCACCGGGGGCATGAAGCGCTCGATCCAGCCGGTGCCCACCGCCTGCACGATGGCACCGATGATGAAGTACAGCACGCCGCAGGCGATGATGCCCCCCAGGGCCACACCGATGTTGGCATTGGGACCGGGGCCCTGATAACCGCTGGCGGCGATCACCACACCGATGAAGGCAAAGCTCGATCCCAGGTAGCTGGGTACCTTGCCGCCGGTCATGAGGAAGAAGATGAGGGTGCCGATGCCGCTCATCAGGATGGCCACGTTGGGGTCGAAGCCCATCAGGATGGGGGCCAGCACCGTGGCGCCGAACATGGCAATCAGGTGCTGCACGCCCATCATGCCGGTTTGCGCCCAGGGCAGGCGCTCGTCGGGGCCGACGACCCCCCCGTTGGCCAGCGTCGAGGCTGGTTTCTCAGTCCAGTTGAACAGACCCATGGATTCTCACTCCGTTGGTTGATTGGATGCGCCGAGGATAAACGGGCGCGATTGTGCAGGCAGGAACCGTGCCCGCCAAGCTGCGCTGCAGCAGGCCTGACGCCTGAGGGATAGCCGGCGAGCGGCGGGCGCTGCTAACCTGTCGGACCACAAGGAGACAGGACCGGCCGCTGCGGACCGGTCAGGCAAGACATGAACATGGCCACCGACAGCACCCACGCCCCCTACCTTCCCCAGATCCGCCTGTACCAGGACTGGCTGGCCCGCGAACGCGGTCTGCACTTCGACAGCTACGACGCCCTCTGGCGCTGGAGCACCACCGAGCTGGAGGCGTTCTGGCAGAGCATCTGGGACTATTTCGAGCTGCACTCGCCGACGGTGGCCACGGCGGTGCTGGAGAAGAACGTCATGCCCGGGGCGCGCTGGTTTCCGGGGGCGCAGGCCAACTACGCTCAGCAGGTGTTCCGCCATGTGCAGGCGGCCCATGCGGCCGGTTTTCCGGCGGTGATCGCGTGCAACGAGAAGGGACGCCACACGGAGCTGTCCTGGCCCGAGCTGCGCCGCCAGGTGGCCGCGCTGGCCCTGCACCTCAAGGCCCAGGGGGTGCAGTCGGGCGATCGGGTTGCGGCCTACCTGCCCAACGTGCCCGAGGCCATGGTGGCCTTCCTGGCGGTGGTCAGCATCGGTGCGGTCTGGAGCATCTGTGCACCGGACATGGGCACCAACGCGGTGCTCGACCGCTTCCGGCAGATCGAGCCGGTGGCCCTGATCGCCTGCGATGGCGTGACCTACGGCCACAAGGACCACGACCGCCTCGGGGTGGTGGCCGAGCTGCGCGCGGCCCTGCCCACCGTGCGGCACGTGGTGCTGCACACCAACCTGGCGGACACCGAGGACGAACGCAGCGCCGCCCTCCTGCGAGCGTCGCCCTGTGAATCGTTTGCCCAGGCCACCGCGCGCGACGACGCCGAGGTAGCCGCTTTCGAGCCGATGTGGCTGCCCTTCGACCATCCCCTGTGGATCGTCTATTCCAGCGGCACCACGGGCCTTCCCAAGCCGATCGTGCACGGCCATGGGGGCACCGTCATCGTGGCGCTGGCGCTCAAGATCATCCACAACGACGTGGGTTGCAGCTACCACCCCAACAGCTGGGGCGAGCGCTACCACTGGTACAGCTCCACCGGCTGGGTGATGTGGAACGCCCAGGTCAGCGGCCTGCTCAACGGCACCACCTGTGTCATCTACGACGGCAACCCGGGAGGCAGCAAGGAACGACCGGACTGGACCACGCTGTGGCGCTTCGCGGCCGAGACCGGGGTGACCTTCTTCGGCGCGGGGGCAGCTTTCTACGCCAACTGCCTCAAGGCCGGGGTGGATCTGTCCACCTGTGGCGACCTGTCCAGCGTCCGGGCGCTGGGCACCACGGGCTCCCCCCTGTCGGAGGACGCTCAGCGATGGGGAACCACCCAGTTCGCGAGCATCGCTGCAAACGAAGACCAGAAAGACATCTGGTGGTGCAACATTTCGGGCGGGACGGATTTTGCCGGCGCGTTCATCGGCGGCAACCGGGAGTTGCCCCAGACCCCCGGCCGCATGCAGTGTCGCCTGATGGGCTGCGCGGTCGAGTCCTGGAACGAGCAGGGCCAGCCGGTGCTGGACGAGGTGGGCGAACTGGTGTGTACCCAGCCCATTCCATCGATGCCGCTGTACTTCATCGGCGATACCAACCACCAGCGCCTGATCGGCAGCTACTTCGACATGTACCCGGCAGGCCACGGCCGTGCGCCCGGTGGCGGTGATCTTGACGCAAGCGCGGGCGCTGTCTGGCGCCACGGCGACTGGTTGCGCATCTTCCCGGACGGTGCCTGCGTGATCTACGGCCGCTCGGACGCGACCATCAACCGGCACGGCCTGCGCATGGGCACCAGCGAACTCTACAGCGCGGTCGAGGCCCTGCCGGAGGTGCTCGATTCCATGGTGGTGGACCTGGAGTACCTGGGACGGGAGAGCTACATGCCGCTGTTCGTGGTGCTGCGTTCCGGCCTGACGCTGGATGAGGCACTGCGCGCGAAGATTACCGGCGCCATCCGAATCGCGCTGTCGCCCCGTTTCGTGCCCGATGAGGTGTTCCAGGTCGAGGAGATTCCGCGCACGCTTTCGGGCAAGAAGCAGGAGTTGCCGATCAAGAAACTGATGCTGGGGCAGCCGCTGGAGAAGGTGATCAACCGCGAGGCCATGGCCAACCCGGGCTGTCTGGACTGGTACGTGCGACTGGCGCAGGACCATCTGGCCCGGACGGCGGCAGGATGAGCGGCGGCCTACGCGAGTCACACCGGTGACGGATTCGGCCCTTCCCTGAGGATCTGCCCGGTTCCCAGGCGGGCGGGGCTTGGCTATGTTGTGTCTGGCGTACCCACCACATTTCCAGGAGACATGCATGCGCCCCGTTGACCGCTTCTCGCCCAACCGCCGACAGGTGCTTTCCATGGCCGCCGCCGTGGCCGCACCGGCCATCCTGCCCGCCCATGTGCTGGCCCAGGACAAGTTTCCCTCCAAGCCGATCACCCTGATCGCGCCCTGGCCCGCGGGCGGCAGCAGCGATGGCGTCATGCGCGCCTTTGCCGAGAGCGCCGGCAAGGTGCTGGGGACCACGGTGGTCGTGGAGAACAAGCCCGGTGCCGGGGGCACCATGGGCGCGGCGGCCATGGTCAACGCCCGGCCCGACGGCTACCTGCTGACCCAGCTGCCACTGGGCATCTACCGTCTGCCCCACATGCAGAAGATGAGTTTCGACCCGGTCGCCGACCTGACGCACATCGTCTGCCTGACGGGCTACACCTTCGGCATCGCGTGCACCGCCGACGCGCCATTCAAGACCATCCAGGAAATGGTGGCCTTCGCCAAAGCCAACCCGGGCAAGCTGGAGTACGGCCACACCGGCACCGGTACCACCCCGCACCTGGCCATTGAAGAGTTCAGCGGCAAGGCAGGCATCCAGCTCAATCCGATTCCCTTCAAGGGCTCGGCCGAAATCATGCAGGCCATCCTGGGCGGCCACATCCGCGTCATGAGCGGCACCACCGAGTTTGCGCCCCATGTCCAGAGCGGCAAGCTGCGCCTGCTGGCCACGCTGGGTAGCCAGCGCAACAAGGCCTTCCCGAATGTGCCCACCCTCAAGGAAAGCGGCTGGGACACGATCGTCGAGTCACCGTTTGGCATCGGGGGGCCCAAGGGTATGGACCCGGCCGTGGTCAAGGTGCTGCACGACGCCTTCCGCAAGACCCTCGAAGACCCGAAGGTGCAGGAGACGCTGGACAAGTTCTACATGCCCAGCATCTACATGAGCACGGCGGACTACACCGCCTATGCCGAGCGCACCTTCAAGGCCGAGAAAGCCACGATCGAACGGCTGGGGCTGGCCAAAAAATCCTGATTGACCGGACAAACGCACAGGTTCCCCCCCGTCTGCCCGGCTACGATGCGGGGATCAGGAACCTGTGCCGTGAACACCACCCCATTTGACGACGAGCTTCGCGTCGCTCGTCGCAGCCCCGCGCTGCGCGACATCATCATCCCGCCATGCCCGGACCTGCTGGTGCAGTTGCAGGCGGCCACCGAACAGGGCGACCCGGATCCGGGTGTGCTGGACCGCATCGCTTCGGCCGACGTGGCGATGTCGGCCGCGCTGATCCGGCTGGCCAACAGTCCCCTGCATGGCCTGCACGCGCCAGTCTCCACCGTGGGGCAGGCCCTGACGGTGCTTGGCCTGGATCCGTCGGTGCAGCTGCTGACGGGCTTTCTCACGCGCAACGCCTTGCGCACGCATTCGCCGCTGCTGGCGCATTTCTGGGACACCTCCACCCGTCGAGCGCTGGCCTGCGAGCACATCGCCCGTCAGCTCTACACCATGGATCCTGGCCTGGGCTACAGCTTCGGCCTGTTCTGCCACGTGGGCATCCCGGTGATGATGCAGGGTGTGCGCGGCTACGCCAGCACCCTGACCGAGGCCCTGGCGCGCAAGGATCGCAGTTTCGTGGCCACCGAGAACGCCAACCACCGCACCGACCATGCGGTGGTGGGCGCGATCGTGGCGCGTACCTGGCACCTGCCCCTGGCGGTGGCGCAGGCCACCCGCCTGCACCACGATTTCAGCTGTCTGGACGATGCCCGCATCGATCCCACCGTGCGCCATCTGGTGGCCATGGCCCTGGTGGCCGACCACCTGCTGCACCAGCATGAAGAGCCGTCGGCGCTCAAGGAGTGGGAGCGGCATGGCCAGCAATGTCTGGCCCACCTGCAGGTGGGGGAGGCCGAGGTCGACCACTGGGTGGACCAGCTGCACCCGGTGTTCGAGGCGCACGCGCTGGGTTGAGCGCGTTCAGGTGCGGCGGCTGACCAGCACAATCCCCGCCGCCACCCCCACCAGCGCCAGCACCAGCTGCAGTGTCAGTGGCTCGCCCAGCAGCAGCACGCCGAAGACCAGCGCGAACAGCGGGGTCAGGAAGGTGAAGGTGGACATCTGCGTGGCCGGATAGTGGCGCAGCATCCACATCCAGGTCAGGTAGCTGGCGAAAGCGCCCACCGCCGTCTGCAGAAAGACCGATCCCCAGGCCATGGCCGAATAGTCGAACGACCAGGTCTCGCCCAGCGCCAGCGACAGCAGCGGCGTCACCACGGCCGTGACGCCCAGCTGGTAGAACAGCGACTTCTCGGCGCTGACACTGGCCACCTTGGTGGTGCGGATGGCCAGGGTCGTCAGACCCCAGAGCAGGCCGGCCGCCAGCCCCATGGCGTCGCCCTTCCACTGGCCCGGCATGGAACTGTGCAGAAAGGCTTCACTGAAGGCCACCGCCACGGCTGTGAAGGCCATGCCCAGGCCGATCCACTGGATGCGCCGCAGCTTCTCGGCCGTGATGAAACGCGGCAGCAGCAAGGCCACCCAGAACGGGCTGGTGTAGAGGAATACGGTCAGACGCGAAGCGCTGGTGTGTTGCAGCCCCAGGTAGATCAGGCAGAACTCGCCCGCGAACAGCAGCCCCACCAGCAGCCCGCCGCGCAGGGTCCCGTCACGTCCGAACAGCGGGACACCACGCACCTGGCACCACAGCCACAGCAGCAGCGTGGCGCCCGCCATCCGCACAGAGGCCTGCCACAGCGGCGGGATCTCGCGGCTGGCGAACTTGATCAGGATCTGCTGGAAGCCCCAGAAGGCGCAGCAGGCCACCAGCAGGGTGATGGCCAAGGTGTCGAGATGATCTTTGCGTTGGACAGGGGACATGGGGTCAGGAAGAAGCGGCCAGTCGCCGCAGCTGTTCTTTGAGGCGGCGGATGGCCGAGGCATCGAGCCCCGCCAGCATGCGGGTCTCGTGGGCGCGCGCCTGTTCGATGAGTGGGTGGATTTTGCGCTGTCCGGCGGCCGTGATGCTGACCAGTGTGCGACGCTGGTCTTGCGGATCATCGACCAGGCGGACCCAGCCGTCGGCGGCCAGACGCTGCAGCAATTTGGTGACGGTCGGTTGCTGGCTCAGCACCTCGCGCGCCAGGGCGCCCACGGCCATGGGGGGTTGATCGCTCAAGGTGGCGAGCACCCGCCATTCCAGAGAACCGAGACCGGCGGCCTTCACGGTGGCCTCGAAGTCCTTGAACAGGGCGTGGTTGGCCTGACCCAGCAGGTAGCCCAGGTAATCGTCGACGAACCGTTCTTTGCGCGGGCTCATGGTTTTGCCGCCGGGCCGCCCCAAGGCAAAACGCACCCCCTCGGGGGGCAGCGACCCGCGCCAGCGGCGGAGCGCAGGGGCAGAGATGTTGCCGCCGGGCCGCCCCAAGGCAAAACGCACCCCCTCGGGGGGCAGCGACCCGCGCAGCGGCGGAGCGTGGGGGTCCTGCTCTTCATGGTCAGAGCGGGTGCTCGGTGTAGAACCGGCCGCCGTGGAAGAGCAGCGGCGAGCCGTCGTCGCGGTGGCGGCAGCGCTCGACCTCACCCACGAAGATCACATGGTCGCCCTCGGCGTACTGGCTGCGGTTGAAGCACTCGAAGGTCGCGACGCACCCATCCAGCAAGGGCGCACCACTGACCCCGTCGGTGAACGTCACGCCCGCCCAGCGATCGATGTCGCGGGCGGCAAAGCGCTCGGCCAGGGCCTGCTGGTCGGCCGCCAGCACATTGATGGCGTAGTGCAGGCCGTTGGCAAACGCGCTCATCGAGCCGGCGAGACGGGAAAGGCTCCAGAGCACCAGCGGCGGATCGAGCGAGACCGAGTTGAACGAGTTGGCCGTCAGACCCACCAGCTCGCCCTGTGCCGTGCGCGCCGTCACGATGGTCACGCCGGTGGCGAACATGCCCAGCGACGCGCGGAACTCGCGCGGCGAGAAGTCGGGGGGGCGGGCCGAGTGTCCGGCCGAACGGGCGGGTGACATGTGCGCTAATTTATATGAAAATTCATGAATGTGGCATGACCGGGGTGGTCGGCCGTCAGACTCTCGAGGAGACCACATGCTGCAGGAGCGGATCGAACCCGCGTGGATCGACGCCTTTGAGACCGTACTGCGCCGCTGCGCCCTTCAGCCGGGCGATCAGGTGGCCATTCTCGGCGAAACGCAAAGCCGGCCCGTGCTCATGGAGATGGCTCGTCTGGTCGCCACCCGGCTGGGCGGGCGCTGCTTCACGCTGACGCTGCCCTCGGTGCTCGGCCGTGGCGAGCCGCTGACGCGATCCACCGGGGCCTGTCCGGCCATCCAGAACAGCGCGCCCGTGATCGCCGCCCTGGCGGCCTCAGCGCTGATCATCGACTGCACCGTCGAGGGGTTGATGCACGCGCCCGAGCTACCGGCCATCATCCAGGGCAACGGCTTGACCCAGCCGCGCATCCTGTACGTCAGCAATGAGCACCCGGAGGCCCTGTGTCGCCTGCTGCCGGACGAGCAGACCGAGCAGCAGGTCAAAGTCCACCTCAAGCGCCTGCGTGCGGCCCGGACCATGCGCGTATCGTCGGTGGCCGGTACCGACTTGCGCATCGACCTTCAGGGCGCGGTGGGTGGTGGCAACTGGGGCTACACCAGCCGCCCGGGCACGCTCACCCACTGGCCCGGCGGTCTGGTGCTGGCCTTTCCCGCCGCAGGCAGCGTCAATGGCACCCTGGTGCTGGCCGAGGGCGACGTGAACCTGACCTTCAAGCGCTACATCGACAAGGCCGTGACGCTGACGATCGAGAACGACTATGTCACCCGCATCGACGGCACGGGCGTGGACGCTGACCTGCTGCGCTCGCACTTCGAGGCCTGGGGCGAGCGAGAGGCCTATGCGGTCAGCCACGTGGGCTGGGGGCTCAATGCCGCAGCCCGCTGGGACAGCATGGCGTTCTACGACAAGCGCGACTTCAACGGGACCGAGTTGCGCGCCTTTGCCGGCAACTTCCTCTACAGCACCGGCGCCAACGAGACGGCCGGGCGATATACCCGCGGTCACTTCGACTGGCCGATGCGCCACTGCACCGTTGCGCTCGACGATGCGGTCGTCGTCGACGCGGGAAAGGTGGTCGTTTGAACAGCCTGCCTACCTTCACCACCCTGGGCAACGGTCCCACCGTGCTGATGCTGCATGGCATCGGCGGCGGTCACCTGGCCTTTGCCCCCCAGGTGGAAACGCTGGCCGAGGTGGGCTACCGCGCCGTGGCCTGGGACATGCCGGGCTACGGACGCAGTGCGCCCATCGAGCCCTACACCTTCAAAGGACTCGCGCAGGCGTGCGTGAACCTGATCGATGCCCTGCAGTGCGACAGCGTCGTGCTGCTGGGACACAGCATGGGGGGCATGGTGGCGCAGGAGGTCGTGGCCCGTCGTCCCGACAAGGTCAGCCGCCTGATTCTGTGCGGCACCTCGGCGGCCTTTGGCAAGCGCACTGACGGGGCCAGCGCCGAGGCCTGGGCACGCCAGTTCATCGGGCAGCGCACCGCGCCGCTGGATGCGGGCCAGACCATGGCCGATATGGCGGCGCAGCTGGTGCCGCAGATGGTCGGCCCGGGTTCGCTGCCCGAGGGGGTGCGTCTGGCCGAGCACTGCATGGGCGGCGTGCCTGCCGCCACCTACCGGCGTGCCCTGGAGTGCCTGGTCAGCTTCGATCGGCAGGCCGATCTGGCCCACATCCGCGTGCCCACGCTGCTGGTCGGTGGCGAGTTCGACCGCGTGGCGGCACCGTCGGTCATGAAGCGCATGGCGGCCGAGATCCCGCTGGGCCGTTACGTGGAAATGCCGGGCATCGGTCACCTCATGAACCTGGAGGCTCCCGATGAATTCGACCGGCTGCTGCTGGACTTCCTGCGGGAGCCGCCACCAAGGCCAGCCATCGACCTTCACTGACCCCGAACACCAAATAACACCCGAGGAGACACCGCATGACCACCCGTCCCGTCAACCCGCTCACCGGCCTGGACTTCACCCCCGCCGTCGGTGACATGGCGTTCACGCCGCTGCAGCGGCAGCTGCTGGCCAAGGCCCATGCGCTGGGCCGCGACCGGTTCGCGCCGCGCGCGGCCCAATGGGACCGTGAGGCCAGCTTTCCGTTCGCCAACTACGACGACCTGCGCGAGGCCGGCTTCCTCAAACTGTGTGTGCCCGCCGGACACGGCGGCCTCGGCGCCGACTTCCCCACCTACATGATGGTGGCGGCCGAGATCGGCCGTTTCTGTGGCGCCACCGCGCTGACCTGGAACATGCACATCTGCAGCACCATGTGGACCGGCGTACTGGCCGACGGCATTCCCATGGACGAGACCCAGCGCGCCGAGCACGCCGCGCGCCGGCAGCTGCATTTCCGTCGCATCGTGCAGGACGGTGCGCTGTATGCGCAGCCCTTCTCCGAAGGCACGGCGGCGGCGGCTGGTCGCGCGCCCTTCGGCACCACGGCCCGCAAGGTCGACGGGGGCTGGCTGATCAATGGCCGCAAGATCTGGGCGAGCCTGTCGGGCGCGGCCGACTACTACGGGGTGCTCTGCACCGAGGAGGTGGAAGGCAAGGACCCCGATCCACGCGACACCCTGTACATCAGCGTGCCGGCCACGTCCGAGGGATTTTCGATCAGCGGTGAATGGGATCCGCTGGGCATGCGCGGTACCGTTAGCCGGAACCTGGCCTTCAAGGATGTGTTCGTCAGCGATGACGAACAGCTCATGCCGCGCGGCATCTACTTCAAGGGTGCGCAGACCTGGCCAGCCATGTTTTTCACGCTCTCGCCCACCTACCTGGGCGTAGCCAATGCCGCCTACGACTTCACCGTGCAATACCTGCGTGGCGAGGTGCCGGGCGAACCGCCGGTCAAGCGCCGCCAGTTCGCCACCAAGCAGATCGCGGTGGCCCAGATGCGCATCCAGCTCGAAGCGATGAAGAGCCTGTTCACCCGTGCCATCGCCGAAGCCCGGCCCAACCCGTCCAAGGACGAGCGCATGCGCCTGTACGCGGCCCACTACAGCATCATGGAAGGCGCCAACGACATCGCGCGTCTGGCCATCCGCACCTGTGGCGGCCAGAGCATGCTCAGGCACCTGCCGCTGGAGCGCCTGTACCGCGACAGCCGCTGCGGGGCGCTGATGCTGCCCTGGACGGCCGAGCTGGTAATGGACCGCATGGGGCGTGAAACCCTTTACGAAACTGGCGAGAAAGACATCTGACCGGGACGGGTCTTCCTACAATGGCGGAATGAAGTTTCCGTCCGCCTTTGCGAGGCTGGCTGTGGCGTGCCTTGTGATGAGCCCGTCAGCGCACGCCAACATCCCGGCGTCCACCCCGCAGACCGATCCCTGTGTGGAGTTCGTCGCCCGCCTGCCCAATGTGCGCGCGCCTCTGTGCGCCCAGGCCGAGCTGGTGCCGACGGCAGGCCGCAGTGTGCAGGGCCGCACCATTTACGCGCGCGACGTGGTGGCGGCCGAGCCCCGGGTGCGTGTGCTCGTGGTGGCGGGCATGCACGGAGATGAACTCTCCTCGTCCGCGGTGGCCCTGCACTGGATCCAGCGGGCGCTGGAGATCCCGGCCGATGCGCACTGGCGCTTCATTCCGGCGCTCAACCCGGACGGCCTGATGATGCGTCCGGCCAAACGGGTGAATGCGAGGGGGGTGGACCTCAACCGCAACTTCCCCACACCCAACTGGGCGCGCGACGCCAAGGTCTACTGGGAAAAGCGCACCCGCAAGGATCCGCGCCGCTGGCCCGGGCCGCACCCGCTGTCCGAGCCCGAGTCGAAGTACTTCCACGACGAGATGGAGCGCTTCCAGCCCGACCTCATCGTCAGCATCCACGCTCCCTACGGCGTGCTGGATTTCGACGGCCCGGTCACACCCCCGGAGCGCCTGGGCCGGCTGTACCTGGATCAGGTGGGTATTTTTCCGGGCAGCCTGGGCAACTACGGCGGCGTGCACAAGGGCATGCCGGTGGTGACCATCGAACTGCCCAGCGCCATCCGCACGCCGCTGGACGCCGAGATGCGCCAGATGTGGCTGGACCTGCTGCGCTGGATGGGCGAGCGCGTGGTGCCGCCCAGCCAGGCCGAGCCCGTGATGCCTGTTCGGACCGGGCCGCGCAAGACCAGTTAGTGGACCTGGTGGTCCGGCCCCGTGCTCAGGCGCGGGCCGGTGTGCGCAGTCCTGTGCCCGCGTTGCCCTTGGCCGATCGGGGATCGATCCCGCAGAAGCCGAAGTTCATCGCCGGCACTTCGCCGTTGATCAGCTCGGCCATGGCCTTGCCCGATCCGGCGCCGTGGGTCCAGCCCAGTGTGCCGTGTCCGGCGTTGATCCACAGCTTGCCGACCTTGGTGCGGCCGATCAGCGGGATGTTGGTGGGCGTGGCCGGGCGCAGGCCGCACCAGAACTGCGGGTCACCGCCCTGTTCGGGGGTGCGGGTGTCGCAGACGCCCGGGAACACCTGCTCGATGCGCTTGACCAGCATCTGTGCCCGGGTGCGGGCCAGCGGCGTGTCCAGGGACAGGTCAAAGCCGCCGAGCTCGATGGTGCCGGCCACGCGCAACTGGTCGCCCAGGCGCGAGATGGCGACCTTGAGCTGGTCGTCGAGCATGCTCACCTGGGGGGCCAGCTCGGGCTTGAGGATCTTCAGTGTGGCGCTGTAACCCTTGCCCGGGTAGATGGGCACCGACACACCGACCTGGCGCATGAGCGCCGTCGTGTACGAGCCGGCCGCCACCACATAGGCGTCGGCCTGCAGGCGCCGCTGCTGGCCGGTCTGGCGGTCGCGCACCAGCACACCGCTGATGTCGGCGCCGCTGCGCTCCAGTCGCTCGATGTCATGACCCATCAGGGACTGCATGCCCCGGGCCTCGCAACGGCGTGCCAGCTCCTGGGTGAACACGCGGCAGTCGCCCGATTCGTCGCTTTCGGTGTAGGTGCCACCCACGATGCGGTCACCGAACTGGCGCAGGGCCGGCTCGATGCGCAGCAGCTCTTCGCGATCCACCACGCGGCGGTTGACGCCGTGGCGGCGCATCAGCTCGGCCGCCGCGCCCGCATCCGCGAACGACTTCTCGTCGGTGTAGTAGTGGGCGATGCCCTTGGTCAGGCGGTGGTACTGCAGGCCGGTCTCGGCCACCACCTCCTTGAGGGCCGCGTGGCTGTAGCTGCCCAGGGCCACCAGCTGCGCCACGTTGCGCTCGAAGGCGGCGTCGTTGCACTGCGCCAGAAACTGCAGACCCCAGGCCCACTGGGCCGGGTCGAGCTGCGGGCGGAATTTGAGCGGGCCCTCGGGGTCGAACAGCCATTTGAGCGCCTTCAGTGGCGCCTCGCGGTTGGCCCAGGGTTCGCAATAGCTCACCGAAATCTGCGCTGCGTTGCCGAAGCTGGTTTCCAGCGCCGCATCGTCCTGGCGGTCGACCAGCGTCACCTCATGACCACGCTGCAGCAGTTGCCAGGCCGTGTTCACGCCAATCACACCCGCACCCAAGATCACCACACGCATGTTCCGCTCCTGCGACGACAGACAAGAAAAATCCAGTGGAGCGGAGTATGGAAAAAACCCGGTAATCAGTGAAGTGAAATTAAACTAAAATCAGATTCATCAGAATCACTAATAAAAGACATGAGCACCTTTGACCCTGATGCCCTCGAATGCCTGGCCGCCATCATCGAAGAAGGCGGCTTCGAGCGCGCGGCCCAGCGCCTGTCGATCACGCAGTCGGCGGTGTCACAGCGCCTGCGGGCGCTGGAGGCGCAGGTGGGTACGGTGCTGATCGTGCGCAGCCGTCCCCTCAAGCCCACGCAGGCCGGGCAGCTCATGCTCAAGCACGCCAAGATGATGCGCCTGCTGCGGGCCGACCTGGAGCGTGACCTGCGGGAGCTGGCGCCCAGTTCCACCGGCGGGGGGCGAGAAGAAGAGCGCATTTCGGTGGCCATCAATGCCGACAGCATTGCCACCTGGGCACTGCCGGCGCTCAATCCCCTGGCGCAGGGGGGGTTGCCCATCGAGATCATTGCCGACGACCAGGAGTTCACCCACGAGTGGCTGCGCGAAGGGCAGGTGCTCGGCTGCGTGACCTCGCTCGGCCAGGCGCTGCGGGGCTGCCGCATGGAGCCGCTGGGCACCATGGACTATGTGGCGGTGGCCTCGGCCGCCTATGCCGCCGAGCATTGTCCCAAAGGCCTCAATGCCCACAACTTCCACCGGATGCCTTTCGTGGCCTTCAACCGCAAGGACCATCTGCAGCACGAGTTCGTGGCCCGCGCCTTCGGGCTATCGCGCGTCATGCTCAAGCAGCTCTTCGTGCCGTCCAGCGAGGGCCAGATCCGTGCCGTGCGCGCCGGCTGGGGTGCCAGCGTGGTGCCCGAGCTGGGCGTGCGCGAACTGATCGCCAGCGGGGAGCTGGTCAACCTGGCCCCGCGCCACCGCCTGGGGGTCGCGCTCTACTGGCACTGCTGGAACCTGAGTTCCGATGTGCTGGAAGCCCTGACCACGGCGCTGCGCGAGGCGGCTGGTCACAGTTTGCAGCCGGTCAGGGCGTGAAAAAGCCCCCGGGCGGGGGCTTCGAAACTTGAAGAAGTTCGCGAGGGTTTACTTGGGGATCACCACGCTGTCGATCACGTGGATCACGCCGTTGTCGGCCACGATGTCGGTCTTGACCACGTTGGCGGCATCCACCTTGACGCCCCCGGTGGTGCTCACGGTCAGTTCGCTGCCCTGCACGGTCTTGACCTTGCCGGCCTTGACGTCGGCGGCCATCACCTTGCCCGGGACCACGTGGTAGGTCAGCACGGCGGTCAGCTTCGCCTTGTCGGCCAGCAGGGCGTCCAGGTCGGCCTTGGGTACCTTGGCAAAGGCGGCGTCGGTGGGCGCGAACACCGTGAAGGGGCCCTTGCCCTTGAGGGTGTCGACCAGGCCGGCGGCCTGCAGCGCGGTGGCCAGGGTCTTGAAGTCGCCGGCGGCGACCGCGGTGTCGACGATGTCCTTGGCGTGGGCGGCGCCCAGGGCGCCGAAAGCGATGAGGGAGGCGATGAGGGTCTTTTTCATGATGGTTCCTGTGCTTGGTTGGGGTTGGAAGGAAAACAGAGAAAACAATGGCCGCCGCGTGCTCAGGCCGGCGGCAGGATGACCTTGTCGATGGCGTGGATCACGCCATTGCTGGCCATCACGTCGGTGACCAGAAGGCGGGCGGTGCGACCGCGCGCATCGGTGATGCCCAGGTCGGCGCCGACGGTGAAGCTGGCGCCCTGCACCGTGGTCACGGTCGCGGGCTTGGGCAGCGCCACCACGTCGGCGGCCAGCACCTTGCCGCCCAGCACGTGGTAGGTCAGGACGGCCGTCAGCAAGGCCTTGTTGGCCAGCAGGGCTTCCTTGGTCGTACCCAGTTCGGCCAGCAGCGCTGCGAAAGCGTCGTTGGTGGGCGCAAACACGGTGAACGGGCCCGCGCCGTTGAGGGTGTCGACCAGGCCTGCCGCGGCCACGGCCTCGACCAGGATGCTGAAGCGGGAATCGTCGGAGGCGACCTGCACGATCGTGCCGGGTCCGTGATCCTCGTCGTCGTCGCTGCAACCGGCCATGGCCAGAGCGGCCAGTCCTGCCGAGCCCAGCAACAGGCTGCGTCTTGCAATCTTCATGGGAAGTCCTTTGCGAAAAGTGAAAAGGAGAAAACATCCAGATCGGAAGACAGCCGTCCTGCGAGTCGACCGGGTGGGGCAGGGCCCTCTGGTCAGTCACAAGCATTCTGTCTGGTTAAATATTATTCTTAAAAGGCCAAATTGCGACTGATCAGTATGTAACACGACCTTTCAGTGGGGTTATCAACCTGATCGTTGGTTTCCGGCACAATGCGAGTCTGGAGAATCACAAGCCATGGTCAGTACCACCACCGCCGCCCCTGTTCCTGCCGTGCCGCCCAAGCGCAGCTTCCGCGAGAAGATGCACTTGGCCCGGGAAGACGCGATCATTTCGGCCGTCAACCGGCTCCTGGCCGAGAAGGGCTTTGAATCGATGACGGTGGACGAGGTGGCCGCCGAAGTGGGCATCGCCAAGGCCAGCCTCTACAAACACTTTCCCAGCAAGGAAGACCTGGCGGCGGCGGCCATGGTGCGGGTCATGGACCGGGCCCGTGCCTTTCTGGACAGCCTGGACGTCACCCGTGCCCCGCTGGACCTGCTGCGCGAAGTGGCCCGATGGACCATGTCGGTGCAGCTGGCGGGCGAAATGCCCTCGTTGCCCAGCGAGAACTCCACCTTGCGTGCGGTCCTGACCACCAACAAGGCCTATGTGGACGGTCTCATGGACGTGAGTGACCGGCTGGGCGAGTGGATCACCCAGGCCCAGGCGCAGGGCGGCATCAACCCGGCCTTGCCGCCGATCGCGGTGCTGTACACGCTCTATGCCCGAGCCTGTGACCCGGTGCTGGGCTTCCTCAAGGGAACCGGACAGTTCAATGACGAGCAGATCATCGACATGGTGCTGAGCACCTGCTTCGACGGCCTGTGCACCCGCTGACCTTGTCTGCCAAGATCCAAAGACAAAGGGCCGCGGATGCGGCCCTTTGTCTTTGGCGGGGAATGCCGGGAAGGTGGCGGAATCAGCGCACCAGCAGCACCGGCACCTTGCAATGGGCCAGCACCTGGGTGGCCACCGAGCCCATCACCAGATTGCCCAGGGCGCTGTGTCCGTGGGAGCCCATCATCACCAGGTCGTAGCCACCGGCATTGGCCTGCTTGGCGATCAGCTCGCCGGGGCCACCGGTCTTGTGAACCACCTTGGCCTCGATGCCATGGCGCTTGAGGAACTTGACCACCGGTGCGGTCACCTTCTCGGCTTCCTCGGCGTAGTAGGCATTGGCCACGTCAGCGCCCACGGCCGCACGGGCCCGCGGAGGCAGCGGCGTCTGCACGGTGAACAGGGTGAACTCGTTGTCGGCGTGAAAGACCTCCAGGTGGGTGGTCAGGTAGGCCAGCATCTTCTTGGTGTACGAGCTGCCGTCCACTGCGAGCAGAATCTTCATGGTGTATCTCCTGAGGGGTGGTCCAACCTTGCAGTGTACGCCCTGTCCGCGGCTGCCTGGCTGCGGTTTTCCACATCGATCGTCAGCGTGGGCCTGAAGGTGGCCTGCTCGCCCTTGTCCGCGTAGCCCAGCGGATTGGCCACGATGCGGCAGCGACCGACCTGCAGATCCAGCGGGCAGTGCAGGTGCCCGTGCAGCCAGAGGTCGGCGTGGGCCAGCAACCCGTCCAGCGCATTGCAGAAGCCGGCCGTGCCCGGTGTGAGTCCATAGCGGGGGTCGGCGCTGAGCAGGGTGGGCGCAAAGTGCGTGATCACCACCGTGGGTCCGTCGAAAGGCTGCTGCAGCGCCCCGCGCAGCCAGTCCTGACACGCCAGCCCCAGATCCCGCATCGCCTCGGCATCGAACAACCGGCCCAGCCGTCGACCGTCCATCTTGCGCAGGTAGAAGTTGGCGGCACGGTAGGCCTTCTCGCGCTGGCGCAGGCGGTGGGTCAGGGGATCGGTGCCGCGTGCATTGGCATGGTCCACCAGCGCGTCGTAGTCGCTCCACAAGGTGGTCCCGACAAAGCGGATGCCGTCGATCACGGCGCTCTCCCGCTCCAGCCATTGAATGCCCAGGCGCTCGCAGGTCTGGCGCAGGGCGGCGTGCCCCGCGTCCAGATCGATGGCGTCGTATTCGTGGTTGCCCGGCACATAGAGCACGGGCACCGGCCAGGCGCCGTAGGCCGCCAGGGGCGAGAAGCGCCGCAATCCCCAGTCGGGCTCGGGCATGACCGAGCCATCGCGCCGCCGCTGGTAGGAGCCAATGTCGCCCGCCAGCACCAGCAGGTCCGCGTCCGGCGCGGGCTCGGGGCGGAAGTCCGGGTTGGCCTCAAGATGCAGGTCGCTGAGCAGCTGGATGCGCATGGGGCAATTGTCGATGCCTGGGTCAGCGGATCACCAGCACCGGCACATGGGAACGTGCCAGCACTTCCCGGGTCACCGACCCGAGCACCATGGAAGTCAGGGGTGAGTGGCCCCGGCAGCCCATGACGATCAGGTTGGCCTGCAGGTCCACCGCGGCGTCGATCAGCGTGACGGCGGGGGGGCCGCGCCGCATCAGCGTGCGGCAAGCGAAACCCTGGTTGAGCAGAAAGGCTGCTGGCGCGTCCAGCACATCGTCTTCGGGCGCCACCGGTGAACCGAACCCGGTGTCCGGCCGGGCGTGCAACAGCACGTAGTCGTGCTCGGGGCGGAACAGCAGCTCGTTGGACGCGATGTAGGTGACCATCCGGTGGCTGTAGTGGCTGCCGTCGATGGCCAGAAGCAGGGTCATGGTCATGGCGAGTCGAACCCCTGAGCCGATGCCCGGACGACGGCTTCCCTCAGCCAGCGGTGGGCGGGGTTGTGCATGGCCTGCCGGTGCCACAGCGCGTCGACATGCACCGCCGGTACAGGCATCGGAAACTCCGAGATGGCCAGTTCGTGCTCCATGCCGGTGGCGCCCACGAAGTGCCGGGGCAGCACGGTCAGCAGGTCGGTGGTCGACACCACCCGCCCGGCCGTGAAGAACTGGTTGACGGTCAGCACCACCCGCCGCTGGCGGGAGAGGGCCGCCAGCGCCTCGTCGACAAAGCCGAAGGGTCGCCCCGAAAAGCTCACCAGCATGTGCCGCGCGGCACAGTAGCTGTCGAGGTCCAGCGGCTTGCCGACCAGCGGGTGGCCGCGCCGCATCACCACCACGTACTCGCCGTCGTACAGGCGCTGGAAGTGGAAGCGCGGGCTGGTCTCCTGCAGGTGCACAGCCGTCAGTTCGGCCACCACCCCCGGAAAATGGCCGATGGCCAGATCGGCGCTCCCCGATTCCAGCAGGTCGCGCGGGTCCCGTGTGGTCAGGGGCAGCACGCGCAGGTTCACGCCCGGCGCCTCGTGCTCGAAGATGTGGACCAGCCCCGGCACGATCTTGGCAGCGGTGGCGTCGGCCATGGCGACGATGAAGGCGTTGTGGGCCTGTGCCGGGTCGAAACCACCGGGCGCCAGGGTCTCGCGCAGTTGCTGCAGGGCATCGCGCACCTTGGGCCAGATGGCCAGGGCCAGCGGGGTGGGCTCCACCCCATAGCCGCTGCGGCGCACCAGGTCGTCGCCCAGCGCCTCGCGCAGGCGACGCAACGCATTGCTGACGGCCGGCTGCGTCATGGCCAGGTTGTTGGCCGCCCGCGTGAGGTTGCGCTCGGCCATGACCTCGTCGAACACGCGAAGCAGGTTCAGGTCCAGGGTGGAGAAGTTGCGGAGATTCATCTTTTTCGTGAATGAATTCCATCATAAAAATAAATTGGCGTGACATCAGGGCTTACCCTAATATCCCGCTGTCCACAAGACTTTTCCTTTCCGAAGGAGTCCGCCATGAGCACCATCTTCACACCTTCTCCCCGTTCCCTCGGTCTGGGCAGCGCCGCTGCCGAGGCCGGCACCTACCGTCCCCGCCGCAGCCTGGACGGCGCACGCAGCCTGGCCACCATGCTGCTGGCCGCTGTCGTGGCGGCACTGGTCGTGATCGCTGACCGCCTGATCAGCACCTGGGCCGATGGCCACCTGCTGCTGGCCTGGGTCATCCTCTGGGCGGTGGTGTTTGCCGGCACCGCGCTGTTCGCCGGGACCGCACGTCAGCTGGCCAGCCGCGCCGTGATGGCGCTGGACGGCTGGTCCAAGTCCGTGGCCGACAAGCGCGCCGAGGCTCGTCTCTGGGAGATTGCCAAGGCAGATCCGCGCATGATGGCCGAGCTGGCAAGCGCCCGTCAGCGCGACGAGGGCAACTTCGATGACGCCCTGGCACCCATGGGCCTCCAGGTGAAGGCCGCCGAGCCGGTGGCCAAAGGCTGGGACGCCTACATCGAGCAGATGGCTCGCAGCCGCACCCGCAACATGCACCTGTACTACATCTGAGTGCCAGGCGCCCACGCGCCTGCCCAGCAAAAAAGCCACCGGGTTCCGGTGGCTTTTTTTTCACCCGGGATCGATCACCCGGGGGCAGTCAGGGGCTGGCAGGTCGTGCCGTGCCCCTTCATTTCATCAGGCCAGCTCGGCCAGGCGCTTTTCCAGCGATGCCTTGGTCTGCAGCAGCTGCGGCGGCAGGTGGTAGGCCAGCTGCTCGAAGTGCGTGCCGTGCAGCTTGAGCTCTTCCTGCCACGCGGCCTTGTCGATGCTGGTGACCGTGTTGAACTGCTCGGCGCTGAACTCCAGTCCGGTCCAGTTGATCTCGCCGTAGGTGGGTGCCACGCCGAACAGGGTTTCCTGGCCCTGGGTCTGACCTTCGATGCGGTCGATCATCCACTTGAGCACGCGCATGTTCTCGCCAAAGCCGGGCCAGACGAACTTGCCTTCGGCGTTCTTGCGGAACCAGTTGACGCAGAAGATCGGGGGCAGGGTGTGGCCCATCTCTTCGAGCTTGTGCTCCATGTCCAGCCAGTGCTGGAAGTAGTCGCTCATGTTGTAGCCGCAGAAGGGCAGCATGGCGAACGGGTCGCGGCGCACGACGCCCTGAGCGCCAAAGGCGGCAGCGGTGGTTTCCGAACCCATGGTGGCGGCCATGTAGACGCCTTCGGTCCAGTCGCGGGCCTGGGTCACCAGCGGCACGGTGGTGCTGCGGCGGCCGCCGAAGATGAACGCGTCGATGGCCACGCCGTTGGCGTCGTCCCACTGGGCGTCCAGCGCCGGGTTGTTGGTGGCGGCCACGGTGAAGCGGGCGTTCGGGTGGGCGGCCTTGGCACCGGTCTCCTTGGCGATCTCGGGCGTCCAGTCCTTGCCCTGCCAGTCGATCAGGTGGGCCGGCTTGCTGCCGCTGTCCTGCTCCATGCCTTCCCACCACACGTCGCCGTCGTCGGTCAGGGCCACGTTGGTGAAGATCACGTTCTTGTCCAGGCTGGCCATGCAATTGGGGTTGGACAGCGTGTTGGTGCCCGGGGCCACACCAAAGTAGCCCGCTTCGGGGTTAATGGCGTAGAGCTTGCCGTCGGCGTGGGGTTTGATCCAGGCGATGTCGTCACCGATGGTGGTGACCTTCCAGCCCTCGAAGCCCTTGGGCGGCACCAGCATGGAGAAGTTGGTCTTGCCGCAGGCGCTGGGGAAGGCGGCGGCGACGTGGTACTTCTTGCCCTGGGGGTTGGTCACGCCCAGGATCAGCATGTGCTCGGCCAGCCAGCCCTGATCGCGGCCCATGGTGGAGGCGATGCGCAGCGCGAAGCACTTCTTGCCCAGCAGGGCGTTGCCGCCGTAACCCGAGCCGTAGGACCAGATCTCGCGCGTCTCGGGGAAATGCACGATGTACTTGGTCGTCGGGTTGCAGGGCCAGGAGGTCTTGTCTTTCTCGCCGGCGGCCAGGGGGGCGCCCACGGTGTGCATGCAGGGAACGAAATCGCCTTCGGTGCCCAGCACGTCATACACGGCCTTGCCCATGCGGGTCATGAGCTTCTGGTTGACGGCCACATAGGCGCTGTCGGTCAGCTCGATACCGATGTGGGCGATGTGCGAGCCCAGCGGGCCCATGCTGAAGGGCACCACGTACATGGTGCGGCCCTTCATGCAGCCGTCGAACAGCGGGTTGAGGGTGGCGCGCATCTCGGCCGGGGCCATCCAGTTGTTGGTCGGGCCGGCGTCTTCCTTCTTCTCGGAGCAGATGAAGGTGCGGTCTTCCACGCGGGCCACGTCGGACGGATCGGTCCAGGCCAGGTAGCTGCCCGGGCGTTTGGCGGGGTTGAGCTTGCGGAAGGTGCCGGCGTCGACCAGCTCCTGGCAGAGGCGGTCGTACTCTTCCTGGCTGCCATCGCACCAGTAGACGTTGTCGGGCTTGCACAGCGCGACCATGTCGGCCACCCAGGCCACCAGCTTGGCGTGTTTCACATAGGCGGGGACGTTGAGGTTCAGGCCCTGCATCACGGGAGAGTTCATCGGAAAGACTCCAGAGGTTTGAAAACGGCGGGCACAGAAGACACCGAAAGCCGCCTCCACGGTGCGGTGGGAAGGCGGCTTCTTGGGGTCCCCTGGCTGAATCGGGGCGGTCGGCGCTCGGGGCTGCCACGCGTTTGGCGGATGCAGCGCGACAGGTCAAAGACGGGCGGGTACTGCCCGGCTGTCGATCCTCGTGTCGGCCATACCGCAATTTTAAGAAAGCACCGGGTCAGTTACCGGCAAGTTACATGCAAAACCCGCATAACCTGATGCGGTATGTGACTGTCTGGACAAACAGTGCGCGTCAAAACAAAAGGGCCGGTTGCGTGCGCAACCGGCCCTTTGAGGCGACGTTGTCCGCGAATCAGGCCATGAAGACGGCGATGAAGGCCAGCAGGAAGATCAGCACACCACCGGCGATGGGCAGCACGATGGGCATCAGCGGTGTGATGGACTCCACCACGTCCTGCGGCTGGTCGCTGTGGCTGTCGTTGGGCGTGTGGGCCATGGAATGTCTCTCCGTGAATTTGACAAATATCAACGGGATTTTAGGCCAGAAGCGCCAGGGACGGCCAGTCGGGTCATCCCGGCCTCAGAGGAGGGCGTAGGTGGTGCTGGCGCGACAGACACTTTTGCCGTCGTTGGCACCGCGGATGTCGATCTCGCCAAAGACCAGGCTCTTGCCCGCCCGCAGCACCGTGGCGGTCACCAGGGCATCCTGCCCGGACAGCGGCTTGAGAAAGCTGGTGTTGAGCTGCACCGTGGTCATGGGCCGGCGGTTGCCCAGCTGGGTGACGATGGCCATCACCATGGCGGTGTCGGCCGCGGCCATCAGCGCCTGGCCGCAGACCATGCCGCCCACGCGGGAGAGCGATGCGTTGACCGGCAGCCGCAGCGTGGCCTCTCCGTTCCCCATGGACTCGACTTGCAGGCCCAGGTCCTGGACCCAGGGGGCGAACCAGTCGCGCAGGGCCTCACGCAGGGTGTCCAGGGTTACGGGGGTGGCGGCGTCGGTCATGGCGGCATTGTCCGGGATGCACAAGGCCCGATCTGTCGTGGAAAACCCCCGCACATCGCTCGGCTCCTCTGGTCGACGCTCTTCCATGATTCACCAAGCTGGGGTATGGTCCGCGAACGAAGTGCTTTCGCGGTGGCCGTACCCCGGTCGTCGCTCTGTCTCTTCAGGAGGTCCCGCATGGGCAAACGCTTGCTGTCGACCGATGAGGCTCCGGCCAGGGCCGGGGTTGCCTCGCGCCTGGCGCCAGAGTCGCGGGATGCTCGGGGGCCACAGTCGGCCGACCTTCGCGTCTTCGTGCCGCCAGGGCTGCGCCAGTCGCCCGTGCTGGACCTGATGTGCTCGCACTTCGTCCTCACGCTGGCGTCCCGCCAGGGGCCACGCTTCAATGTGAGGCGAGACCTCAACACCCTGCTGGCCCTGGCCGGACGGCATCTGGTCTGGCCGCTGACCGTGCTTTCGCGTCTGCGCGAATTCCTGGGCCGCCGCTGCAAGGACAATGAGCTGTGGGCGGGTCATGAGCGCCTGTCCACCGCCGCCTTCATGGAGCGCTACGGCATCTGGCGCGGCCCCTATGAGGAAGGCACGCTGTTCTTCTATCTGGACGAGTACGCCAAGGAGTCCCCGCGCGACCTGCTGTCGGTGCTGGCGGCCACCGGTGACTGGCTCGGCCATGCCCTCAAGAAACAGTCCACCCTGGTGGAGAAGAACATCGATGCACTGGCCGGTCTGCTGCAGCTCAACCGGGCCGAGCGTGCCCTGCTGCTGTACGGCACCCTGGCCCGCTACCAGCGTGACCTGCGATCCATCCTGGTCGAGTTCAAGGTGAACAACGCGCCGGAAGCCTATGCGGCGATTGCCGAGGTGGCCGGCGTCAAGGCCAGCGAGGTGGGCGAGGCGCTGCGGGCTGGCTCCCGGCTGGAGCGCATCGGCATGGTGGAGAACCTGATCTCCGAGCACAACATCACCGATCTGGCCGACCTGATGAAGGTCAGCGAACGGCTGCCCCCGGTGCTCATGCGCGAGTACCGCAGCCAGAGCGAGCTGATGGCGGTGTTCACCCGGCCGGCGGCGCGTTCGCGCCTGGGTGCGGCCGATTTCGAGTATGTGGGCGACGAGGTGCGCCTGCTTTGCGGTCTGCTGCGCGAGGCGGTGGCGCGCAAGGAGCCGGGCGTGAACGTGCTGCTGTACGGCCCGCCGGGCACGGGCAAGACCGAGCTGGCGCGCGTGGTGGCGGCAGCCGCAGGCCTGGAGCTGTTTGAGGTGGAATACGCCGACCGCGACGGCAACGCCCTGTCCGGTCGCGACCGCTACCGGTCGCTGCAGATTGCCCAGGTGTTCCTCAAGGGCACGGCGCATTCGGCCCTGCTCTTCGACGAGGTGGAGGATGTGTTTCCGCCCATCAGCAGCGAGGCGGCCCAGCTCATGGCGCGGGCCGAACAGGTGGCGGCGCCGCACAGCCACAGCGTCAGCGGCAAGGCCTGGGTCAACCAGATCCTGGAGTCCAACGCGGTGCCCACCATCTGGGTGACCAACCGCATCGAGCAGATCGACCCCGCTTTCCGGCGCCGCTTCGCCTACCACCTGGAACTCAAGAGCCCGCCACCCGGTGCGCGCGAGCAGCTGGTGCGCAAGGCACTGGAGGGCGTGCCGGTGACCGATGCGCTGATCGGCCGCCTGACGGCGCGCAAGGGGCTGACACCCGCGCAGATCCGCACCGCGGTGCGCTTTGCGCAGCTGGCGGGTGTGCCCGCCCGGGCCACTGGCAAACGGGGGCCGAAGACCGCGGCGCCACTGGACGACCTGATCGACCGGCAGCTGCGCCACGCTGACCAGGCCCTGGGCCGCGCGGCCGATGCGCCGGCGCGGGTGTCCCCGACCCAGTACAGCCTGGACATGCTCAACGTGAGTTCGCGCTATGAGGTCTCGCGCATCATCGCGGCGCTGCGCGCGCGCGGTCACGGCACGCTGTGCTTCCATGGTCCGCCCGGCACCGGCAAGACGGCGCTGGCCGAGCACATCGCCAGCGCGCTGGACCGCCCGCTGATGATCCGCCGCGCCAGCGATCTGGTCAGCAAGTTCGTCGGCGAGACCGAGCAGCACATGGCCGCCATGTTCCGGGAGGCCGAGACCGAGAAGGCGGTGCTGCTGCTGGACGAAGCCGACAGTTTCCTGCAGGACCGCCGACACGCCCAGCGTACCTACGAGGTGACCGAGGTCAACGAGATGCTGCAGGGCATGGAGCGCTATGCGGGCATCTTCATCTGCACCACCAACCTGATGGACAGCATCGACCAGGCGGCGCTGCGGCGCTTCACCTTCAAGATCCAGTTCCGGCCCTTGATGCGGGAGCAGCGTGAACGCATGTTCGTGGTCGAGGCGCTGGGTGGCCGTTCAGAGGCGCTGACGACGGATATGGTCCAGCGCCTGGCGCGGCTGGAACAGCTGTGCCCCGGTGACTTTGCCGCGGTCAAGCGCCAGGTCGACATCCTGGGTGAAACGCTGGATCCAGCGGACTTTCTGGCCCAGCTGGAGGCCGAGCACCGGATCAAGCCCGAGGTGCGCGAGGCCCGGGGCATCGGCTTCACCCACTGAGGTGTGGTCCCGCGATCGCGGGACGGGAGACTTCAGGACAGCGCCAGTTGCGCGAAACGAGGCAGCACCGAGGCCGCTTCGGGCGTGGGCTGCAGGCTGGCGCTGATGTGTGCCGCATCAACGCCCTCGCGGGCCAAGGTGGGGCCGAGCCCATCGAGGTAGGCGCGCAGGGCCTCGTGCGAGAACTCCGGGTGGAACTGCACGCCCCAGGCGCGGTCACCGACGCGGTAGGCGTGATGCGGTTCGTGCGCGTTGCCGGCCAGCAGCACGGCCCCTGGCGGCAGGGTGTGAACCGATTGCCAGTGCACCGCCTGGGCGGCAAAGCGCGAGGGCAGATGGCCCAGCAGCGGATCGTCGTGGGCGCTCGCATGCAGGGCGACGTCCACCGTGCCGATTTCGACCCCATCGGGGTGATGACCGACCTGGGCACCCAGGGCATGGGCCAGCAGCTGGTGCCCATAGCAGATGCCCAGCACGGGCGTGCCGGCTTCCACCGCCTGGCGCAGCCAGGGCACCAGGGCCTCGCTCCAGGCCTCGCGGTCGCTGACCATGCTGTGCGAGCCGGTGATCACCACCCCGGCCAGCGTGTCCGGTGGCGCGGGAAGATGGCCCTCCCGCGCGTGGTGGGTAATCACCTCGGTGGCGCCGCCCTGGCGCAAACCGGCGCCAATCCAGTCTTCGAAATCGCCCAGCCGGGCGCGGATGTGGTCGTGGGTGGAACCCGTCTTGAGAATCAGCAGGGGACGCGCAGCAGTCATGCTTCGATTTTAGGAACGAACGCCAGCCCGGTGGGCGGCCCCAAGAAAAAGGCCCGTCGCCAGGACGGGCCCAAACAGGAGACTACCTGAGGAGGAACCAACCAAACAATCAGTGCAGCAGGGCCATCGGGCCGGTGGGCAACTCTTCCGCGTCGTAGTCCGGGTGGTTGTCGACGAAGAAGCGCAGCTTCTGGTCCAGACGGGCCACCCGCTCATGGGCCACGCGTTCGCAGTGGTGGCGCGAGATCAGGTTGAACACCTTGCCGCGCAGGAACCACAGATCCTTGGGGCTCATGCAACCGGCCAGCGCAGCCTGGATGCGGCCGCGCACCGGATCGTCGATGTCCGCGATCGCGTCATCGAACTCTTCCACCAGAAAGTCCAGCTCCAGGACCTGGGTGTCCTCGAAACTGGCTTTGCGGGATTTGCCGAACCAGGGGAACTTGAACAACATGACCGAATGACTCCCTAATGACGTCTGCACGAAGGGCGGGAATGCATGCCCGCTTGACTTCGACCATCGTCAGGATGCCCGAATGCCTTAAGTAGGAAAGCGGCGAAAAAAGGGGGAAACCGATGGACGGTTGACTTGCGATAGGGCTTGTCAAACGAAGGTCGGCAGGTGACCGGTGGTGCCTCAGGAAAAAGCACTCACGATGCGCAGCACCTCGGCGCCGTAGGCGTCGCGCTTCTTCTGGCCGATGCCGGCGATGCCCTCCAGATCGGCCAGGCTGGCGGGCATCGCGGCGGCGATGCCGCGCAGGGTCGCGTCATGGAAGATCACGAAGGCAGGCAGGTTGTGTTCGCGCGCGATCTCGGCGCGCCAGGCCTTGAGCGCGTCCAGGCACTCGCGACCGGCCAGGGTCAGCGGCGCGCCGTCGGGCGCGGTGGCCTCACGCGGGGCGCGCCGGCTGCGGGTGGTGCTGCCCTTGGCGGTGGCCTCGCGCAGCCAGACCTGACTCTCGCCCCGCAGGATGGGGCGGGCCGCCTCGGCCAGGTGCAGCGTGTTGTAGGGCGCGTCGTCCACCCGGATGGCCTCGCGTGCGATCAGGTGGCGCAGCAGCGCCCGCCACTGCGATTCGTTGAGGTCCGCGCCGATACCGAAGGTGCTGAGCTGGTCATGCCCGTACTGCGCCACCTTGTCGGTGCGCTTGCCGCGCAGGATGTCCATGATGTGCCCGGCCCCGAAGGCGCTGCCGCTGGACTGCTGCACGCGGTAGATGCAGGACAGCAGCTTGCGGGCGGATTCGGTGGCGTCCTGCAGCGCGGGCGGGTTCAGGCAGTTGTCGCAATTGCCGCAGGGCTCGCTGTGTTCACCGAAGTAGGAGAGCAGCCGCACCCGCCGGCAGTCGCTCGCCTCGGCCAGGCCGAGCAGGGCGTCGAGCTTGCCGCGCAGCACCTGCTTGAACTCGTCGCCGGCCGGGCTTTCGTCGATCATCCGGCGCTGGTTGACCACGTCCTGCAGGCCATAGGCCATCCAGGCGTTGGCGGCCTCACCATCGCGGCCGGCGCGGCCGGTTTCCTGGTAATAGCCCTCGATGTTCTTGGGCATGTCCAGGTGGGCCACAAAGCGCACGTCGGGCTTGTCGATGCCCATGCCGAAGGCAATGGTGGCCACCATGATCAGCCCGTCCTCGCGCAGAAAGCGGTCCTGATGGTGCTGGCGCACGGCCGACTCCAACCCCGCGTGGTAGGGCAGAGCGTTCAGGCCATGGGCCACCAGCTGAGCGGCAATGTCCTCCACCCGCTTGCGTGACTGGCAGTAGACGATGCCGGCGTCGTGGCCATGGGCGTGCGTGTGCTCGTCGCGGATGAAGCGCAGCAGCTGCTCGGTGCCGTCCTTGCGCTCGACGATGGTGTAGCGGATGTTGGGTCGGTCGAAGCTGCTGACAAAGCGCTGCGCGTCCTGCAGCTGCAGGTGGTTGACGATGTCCTCCCGCGTCAGGCCATCGGCGGTGGCGGTCAGCGCGATGCGGGGCACACCGGGGTAGCGCCCGGCCAGCTGCGCCAGCTCGCGGTACTCGGGCCGGAAATCGTGTCCCCACTGGCTCACGCAGTGCGCCTCGTCGATGGCAAACAGCGCCAGCTGCCCGCGCTCGTGCAGCGCGTCCAGCTGGGCCAGGAAGCGCGGCGTGTTCAGCCGCTCGGGCGCCACGTACAGCAGGGTCAGGCTGCCCTGGCGCAGGCGGCGCTCCACGTCCTGCGCCTCGTCGGACGACAGGCTGGAGTTCAGGAAGGCCGCGTCGACACCGGCCTCCAGCAGCGCGCCGACCTGGTCGTGCATGAGGGCGATCAGGGGCGAGACCACGATGGTCACACCCATGCCTTCGCGCTGGCGCACGATGGCGGGAATCTGGTAGCACAGGCTCTTGCCGCCACCCGTGGGCATCAGCACCAGGGCGTCGCCGCCTTCGCTGACGTGGATGACGATGGCCGCCTGCGGCCCGCGGAAGGCGTCGTAGCCGAAGACCTCCTGCAGCACGCCGGCGCAGGCTTCCAGCACCTCGCCTTCGGCCGAGATGTCAATCATGGCCGGCGGTCACATCTGTTCCCAGGGCAGCCCGTCGTGGCGCCAGCCGTTGAGCGTGCTGCGCTTGAACTGATCGTTCAGGTCACCCTCGAAGCCGTGCAGCACATGGGCCACCTCGGCGAACCCTGCCTGCTCGAGTGCCTGGCCGGCGTCCAGCGTGCGCTTGCCGCTGCGGCAGATCAGCAGCACCGGCCGGTCCTTGCCACCGGCTTCCTTTTCCACGGCCGCGGCAAAGCGCGCCGGGTCGGGCGTGAGGTCAGGGTATTCGTACCAGGGAATGTTCTCGACCCCGGGCGGGCGGCCCACATACAGCGACTCGATCTCCATGCGCACGTCCACGAACAGGGGCGGTTCCTGCCCGGCGGCGGTGCGTCGTTCGGTCTCGGCCTGCAGCCAGGCCCAGGCTTCTTGGGGAGACAGGTGCTTCATGGCCCCTATTGTCGGTGATCGGGGCCGGGGCTTGCGCGGGGGCTGCCACCCTGGGGCAGGGCGCTTTCCTACAATCACGGGATGAACACGCCCGCCTACACCCGCGCCCAGTCGCTGCCCGAGATCCTCCAGCACCGCATCGCCATCCTGGACGGTGCCATGGGCACCATGATCCAGCGCTTCAAGCTGGACGAGGCGCAGTACCGCGGCGAGCGCTTCAAGGACTTCCACAAGGACGTCAAGGGCAACAACGAACTGCTGAGCCTGACGCGCCCGGACGTGATTCGCGACATCCACGAAGGCTACCTGGCCGCTGGGGCCGACATCATCGAGACCAACACCTTCGGCGCGACGACCATTGCGCAGGAAGACTACGACATGGCCGACCTGGCCTACGAGATGAACGTGGCCTCGGCCCGCATCGCCCGCCAGGCCTGCGACAAGTACAGCACGCCCGACAAGCCCCGCTTCGTGGCCGGCGCCCTGGGTCCCACGCCCAAGACCGCCAGCATCAGCCCCGATGTGAACGACGCCGGCGCACGCAACGTGACCTTCGAGCAGTTGCGCGCGGCCTACCTGGAGCAGATCAGGGGCCTCGTCGAAGGCGGTGCCGACCTGCTGCTGGTGGAAACCATCTTCGACACCCTCAATGCCAAGGCGGCGCTGTTCGCCATTGACGAGTTCTTCGAGGAAAGCGGCGAGCGCCTGCCGGTGATCATCAGCGGCACCGTGACCGACGCGTCCGGCCGCATCCTCAGCGGCCAGACCGTGACCGCCTTCTGGGCCAGCGTGCGCCACATCCAGCCGCTGGCCGTGGGCCTGAACTGCGCGCTGGGCGCCACGCTGATGCGCCCCTACATCCAGGAACTGGCCAAGGTGGCGGGCGACACCTTCATCAGCTGCTACCCCAACGCCGGCCTGCCCAACCCCATGAGCGACACCGGTTTTGACGAAACGCCCGACGTGACCAGCCGCCTGCTCAGGGAGTTTGCCGACGAGGGCCTGGTCAACATCGTGGGCGGCTGCTGCGGCACCACGCCCCAGCACATCGGCGCCATCCACGACGCCGTGGCCACCCGCGCCCCGCGCAGCCTGGGCCGCCAGCCGTTCTATCGCGACGAAGCTGAAGCGTCAGCGGCCTGAGTCACTCGGCGGGTAGTGCGCACCCGCGAATTGCAGACATTGACAGGGTGACTGCCCAGGCCCAGGCGCAGGCGTGCCTGTGGCACATTGCATTGATTGCTATCGTGGCCGGGCGATGGTGCTGTCCGGTTGCGGCTTTTCACGGATTTTGTTGCCGACCGAAGGTGTGGCGGTCTCTTCAAGTCCTTGTCACATCAACGTTTTGGGGAGAAGGTGTTGACCGTGACCTTCGGTAGCGATCATGTTATCCGGCACACTGGTGCCGTAGATATCTAGTTGGGTGTCACAGGCCTCGACTGCATGAAGAACGACCGTCTCAGGTCTCCCGTTAAGTCCGACTATGTCAGCGCGATCGGTCTGGCTGCCTACACATTTGCGACGTGCGAATGGCAAGTTGTTTGGTGCAGTGAGAAGATCCGACCAGGCTCTCTGAACAAACTAGTCGGAGACGAGAGGACTGCCGGACGAATTGCGAAGTTCTTTCTCGATCTCACCCGAAATATGCCGAAATCACCGGAGCGAGAAGAGCTCCGGTCTGCTGCTGCGGAGTTCGCCCGCTTGGTCGAAATCAGGAATGCAATCTTGCATGGCAAGCCATGCACAGGCCCCAATAGAGATGCACGCCTAAGCTCTGGTGCCGTGCTCGAAATCGGTTACCTAGAGGATGCTGCGGACGCATTCACGGCTTGTGGCATTGAACTCAATCGTCTCTTTAACGGTTTCCTTGCTACCTACGTCCCACAATGATGCCCAACCAATCATTCCAGCGGACGCCTGACGGCGCCGCTGAATTCAGGCGCTAGGCGCCGAAAACCGGATAGTCCGCTATGAACATCCTGTCTGCCGAGGTTCTTGATGCAGCAAGCCGAAGCGTGCTGTGCTGGCTTGCGACCGTGAGCCCGGACGGACAGCCGAATGTCTCGCCCAAGGAGATCTGGGCGCCTTTCGACTCGGCTCACTTGGTTGTTGCGAACATCGCTTCGCCGACGACGGTCAGGAACGTCAGGCAGTCGCGACAGGTCTGCTTGAGCTTCATCGACGTCTTTGTCCAAAAGGGCTTCAAGATTCTTGGTGAGGCCGAGAATGTTGACCGAGGGCAATTGTCGTTCCAACGTTGGGCTGCCCCGCTTCTGTCGAAGGCGGAGCCTAGGTTCAAGATTCACAGCGTGGTCGTGATCCGTGCCAACTCGGTAGAGCCGATCGTCGCACCGAGCTACTGGCTGTATCCCGCAGAGACGACCGAAGAGTCGCAGATCGCTGCCGCGCGCCGTACGTATGGACTCGCTCTGAGAACTAACGATGACTAGCATGTCGCATTTGGACTCCCTCTCCAACGGCAAACGCCTGACCGACTGAGGAGCCCAGCGGACAGCGCAACTGCAGTCGCTTTTCTAAGGAGCACGGAATTAACATCGATACCTTCATGGCTGGCTACCAGGCCGCCTGGCAAGCGCGTGACCCGGCGATGTTCGCGGCCCTGTTTCATGAAGACGGCCGGTACCACAACACGCCCTTTCAGGTGCAGACGGGCCGGGCGCAGCTGGCCGAGTACTGGCGGCGGGTGCAGTTGCAGGAAGACGTGCGGGTCACCTACGAGGTGCTGGCCGATCACGGGGACACGGGCATGGCGCACTGGCACGTGACCTACCAGGTCGCCTCGGAGGAGCTGTTCCAGATCTGGGCGCGCTCCACCGGTACAGGCCTGCCGCCCCGGCAGCCCGGTGACCCTTTGCCGCGCATGGTGCTCGATGGGGTGCTGCAAGCTCGGTTCGCGCAGGGCCTGTGTACAGAGGCGCGCATCTGGTGGCACAGCATGCCGCAGGCCTGAAGGATCTCGGCCATCGCCTGTCCCTTGGCAGACATCGTGCGCTCACACAGCCGCGTAGATTCAGCCGATGCCCGACCGGAGGGTTCCGGTTTCGGGTTTCACCGAAAGGAGTGCCAGCCACCATGTCATCGTCGACCCATGTGCTTTCAGATCGCCAGCTTCAGGTGCTGGACACCCTGCCGCCCGACCAGCCGGTGGTCATGCTCAACCTGCTGCGCTTCCACGACCAGGCAGCGTATGCCGACACCGACCAGGCCGAGCCCTGCAGTGGTCGCGAGGCCTACAAGCGCTATTCGCAGACCTCGCTGCAGACGATTGCCGCGGTGGGTGGCCGGGTGATCTTTGGCGGCAAGGCGCACGAGGCGCTGATTGCGCCGCAGGGTGAAGGGTGGCATCAGGCCTTTCTGGTGCAGTACCCGTCGCCGGCGGCGTTTCGCGCCATGATGGCGATGCCGCAGTACCAGGCCTGTGTGCATCACCGCACGGCGGCTCTGGCCGACTCGCGGTTGATTCCCCTCTCGGCTTTTCAGGCACTGTCCTGAATCTCAATGGATGGACCGATGGATGAGATGCACGTGCTCGCGACCTCCTGGGAGACCGCCTGGCGCGATCTGGGTCTGCCGATGCCAGACGCCGGTGTGCACCAGCGCCTGCTGACGGCCTACGCCGAGCCGCAGCGGCACTACCACACGCTGCAGCATCTGGGCGAATGCCTGACGCACTTTCAGGCTGTTCGGCATCTGGCCGCGCATCCGGGCGAAGTGGCTCTGGCGCTGTCGTTTCATGACGCGGTCTATGACCCCAAGGGCAAGGACAACGAGGCGTTGAGCGCGCGCTGGGCCGACGAGGTGCTGGCGCAGGCCGGTGCCACCCAGCCCCGTCGTGATCGGGTGCGTGCCTTGATCATGGCCACCTGCCATCAGGCCAACCCGACCGAGGCGGACGCGCAGTTGCTGGTGGACATCGACCTGGCCATCCTCGGGTCAGCGCCCGCGCGGTTTGACGAGTACGACCAGCAGGTTCGCCAGGAATACCGCTGGGTGCCCGGCTTCCTGTACCGCCGCAAGCGCCGCGAGGTGCTCCGGTCCTTTCTGGACCGTCGGCACATCTACAGCACCGAGCGCTTCAGGCAGAGTCATGAAGCGCAGGCCCGCTTGAATCTGACCAGGGCGGTGTCAGGGCGTTGAAACGGCTTTGTCATGCCGTGATGCATGATGCAAACATGCAGGGAGGAACAACGAGCATGAGCGGTTTCAATCACCAGAGCGGCGATTGGGTCGCGGTCGGCGACGCACGGCTGTACGTGGAGCAGGCGGGCGATCCCCACGGCCAGCCTTTGCTGCTGCTGCACGGGGGGCTCGGGAGCCTGGTCGACTTCAATCCCATCCTGGAGCGCCTGCCGTCGAACCTGCGGCTGATCGGGATGGACCTGCGCGGCCATGGCGCCTCGACGCTGGGCACCGCACCGCTGACCTACCGCCGCTATCAGGACGATGTGCTGGCGGTGCTGGACCATCTGGGCATTGCCCGTTGCGCCACCCTGGGTTTCAGTGATGGCGGCATCGTGGGCTACCGGATCGCCGCGCAGGCGCCCGAGCGGGTGCAGGCCCTGATCACGGTGGGGGCCCAGTGGACGCTGGTGCCGGACAGCCCGGTGGCCGGCATGCTGGCGGGCCTGACGCCGCAGTTGTGGGAAGAGATGTTCCCCGGTTCACGGGCGGTCTACGAGGCGCTCAACCCGGCACCTGACTTTGACGCCCTGGTCCAGGCGGTGGTGGGACTGTGGACCGACGCCGGGCCGGACGGATACCCTGGCCTCGCCGTGGCGGAGATTGCTGCACCGACGCTGATCGTGCGCGGTGATGCCGATCCGCTGCTCTCGCTGGAGGAGGCGGTGGCCCTGCAGACGCAGATTGCGGGGGCGCACCTGTTCAATGTGCCTTTTGCCGGCCATGAGGTGCATGTGGATGCGCCGGATCTGTTGATGCCGGCGGTGCAACAGTTTTTGCGCCAGCCCGGCAAGCGGGTGCTGGAGGCATGACATGCGTGGTTGGTTGAAGCTCCTCACCCTGGTGCAGACCATGGTGACTGCGGGCACCCTGTGCGCCAGCGCGGCGGCGGCCGAGGTGACCTTGCGCCTGATCGGGGCCCATGCCGTGCCATCGGGCACCCTGCACGATGGTGTCGAGTTTGGCGGCATTTCCGGCATCGACCGACTGGCCGATGGCCGTTTTGTGGCCATCTCGGACGATCGCGGCGGCGAGCGGGGTGCGCCCCGCTTCTACCGCATGGCGCTGGATGTGGATGCCCGGGGCGTTCATGGCGTACGCATCCTCGGCCACACGTTCATGCAGCGTCCCGAGGGTCAGGGGTTTGCCGCCGACCAGCGCACGGTGGACCCGGAGGACATCCGGGTGGGGCCCAACGGCCACCTCTACTGGAGCAGTGAAGGCATCTGGAGCCTGATCCCGTCGCGGCGCCAGCAGCCTTTTGTGCGCGAGATGCGCCCGGACGGCAGCCATGTGCGCGAATTCAGCCTGCCACCCGCCTACCGGCTGGTGGACAACGCCACCACCGGCGGGCGGGACAACAAGCTGCTCGAAGCCCTGGCCCTGAGCCCGGACGGCGCCACCCTGTATGTGGCCAACGAGGACGCCCTGATCCAGGATGGGCCGGTGGCGACACAGGACCGGGGCAGCCGGTTGCGCGTCACGGCGCTGGACACCGCCAGCGGCAGCGTCACCGGCCAGTACGCCTACGATCTGCCACCGATCCCGGCGATGGGGCTGTCGCGCATCCCCGCCAGTTCTGACAACGGCCTCACCGCCCTGCTGGGCTGGTCGGACAACAGCTTCATCGCCGTCGAGCGCGCCTACGTGCCCGGGGCTGGCAACACCATCCGCCTGGTCCACACCAGCATCCGGCCAGGTCTCACCACCGACGTGCAGACGGTGGAACGTCTGGCAGACGCGGCCGTGGTCCCCATGACCCGCGAGCTGTTGCTGGAGCTGCCACCGGTCTTCCAGGGGGTGTACATGGACAACATCGAGGGCATCAGCTGGGGGCCAACGCTGGACAACGGTCACCGGACGCTGGTGCTGGTGGCAGACAACAACTTCTCGCAGCGGCAGCGCAACCTGTTCATCGTGTTCGAGGTGCATGTACCACCGGCAACGCACTGAACATGGGTGTTGGTCGCTGACCTTCAGAAAAAACCGGAAGATCTTTCTGATTGTGGGGACAGGGGTGCGCCCCCACAATCGCCTTTCCCATCAAGGGGAGTAGTCAACGCGTCGCCGCCCCGCCGGTGATGTCGTCGGGGCTTCCGTCAGTACGCCACCGTCGGGTGGCCGGATCCCCAGGCCTAGCGCCCCGCCAGGCCCTGGCAAGACCTTGGAGGGTGTTCGTCCGTCAACACCATTCCATCAAAAGGTTCTGTTCATGGAAACCATCGCTCCCGCATGGCTGTGGGCCACGTTTGTGGCCTTCGTGCTCGTGGCCCTGTTCGTCGACTTCGTTGTCCTCAAGAAGCAGGGTGCGCACGAGGTGGGCGTCAAGGAAGCCCTCAACTGGTCCATCGCCTGGGTGGCGGTGAGCTTTCTGTTCAACGGCCTGCTGTGGTGGGCCATCAAGGACACCACCGGCTCCACGCAGATCGCCAACGAGAAATCGCTGGAGTTCCTGACCGGCTATCTCATCGAGAAGAGCCTGGCGGTGGACAACATCTTCGTCTTCCTGCTGATCTTCACCTACTTCGCGGTGCCGCCGGCCTTCCAGAAGCGGGTGCTGATGATCGGCATCCTGGGCGCCATCGTGCTGCGCACCATCATGATCCTGGTGGGTGCCTGGTTGCTGGAGCAGTTCCACTGGATCCTGTATGTCTTCGGCGCCTTCCTGATCCTGACCGGCGTGAAGATGTGGTGGGCCGCCGGCAAGGAAGAGAGCCTGGACGACAACCCGGCCCTGAAGCTGCTGCGCAAGCTGATGCCGGTGAGCAAGCACTACGACGGCGAGAAGTTCTTCACCATCGAGAATGGCAAGAAGATCGCCACGCCCCTGCTGATGGTGATCGCCATGGTGGGCCTGACCGACGTGATCTTCGCGGTGGACTCGATCCCGGCCATCTTCGCCATCACCAAGGATCCGTTCATCGTGCTGACCAGCAACGTGTTCGCCATCCTTGGTCTGCGCGCCATGTTCTTCCTGCTGCAGGCCGCGGCCAGCCGCTTCCACCTGCTCAACTACGGTCTGGCGGTGATCCTGGTGTTCATCGGTACCAAGATGATGCTGATCGACATCTTCAAGATCCCGGTGGCGGTGTCGCTGGGCGTGGTGCTCGGCATCCTGGCCATCACCATGATCTGGAGCGCCAAGACCGCGCCGAACACCTGATCATCCGAGCGCTTTCAGTGGCTTGATGGTGGCGATGTGGGGGCACCTTCCAGCGCCCGCACATGGGCCACCATGTTCATGTTCAGCGGGGCGGTGCGCCCCAGTCGGCTGGCCAGGCGGACGATTTCGCCACTGAGGGCGTCGATCTCGGTGGGGCGCCCGGCGGCCAGGTCGTCCGCCATGCTCGATCGCGCCTTCGGGTCGATCTTGAGCATGCGGCTGGCCACCAGCCGGAACAGCGGGGTGGGCAGGCGCAGTACCGCGATCAGCACGTCCCAGGGCAACGGGGTGAGCCGGGCCGGTTCGGTGCCGTCCAGCCGAATCAGGTCCAGCGCTTCGCGCATGAGGTCGGCCAACTGCCGGCGGTGCTTGCTGCTGAGCAACTGCGCGCGCAGCGGCAGGCCCGACAGGGCGTTGACCGGGTTGTTGAGGTTCAGCAGCAGCTTGCCCAGCTGCACCGGCCGCAGGTCGGCGTGCAGGTCCAGGGGCAGGGCGGCGCTCTCGAACAGGTCGGTCAGGGCTTGCAGGCAGGCATGGTTCTGGGCGGCCAGGCGGCCGTCGGTGCCCCGGTGGAAGTGGCCCGGTCCCAGTTCGGTAATGTTGAAGGGGACCATGCCGGCCAGCCAGGTCAGCGTCGGGGCCACACCGGCCGCCTTCACGGCATTGTTCAGGCCGTTCTGCAGGCTCAGCACCGGGGTGCCCGCCGGCAGCTCGCGCGCCAGCTCCCGTGCTGCGTCTTCGGTGGCGCCGCTCTTGACGCACAACAGCACCAGGTCAGGTTGCGCATCGGAGGGCACCTGCAGGTGCAGGCGCAGGACCGATGGCGACAGGTGCTGGTCGCGGCCATCCCGGTCGGTCAGGCGCAGGCCACGGGCATGCAGGTCGCCGATCACCCGGGGGCGCCCGACGAAATGCACCGTGGCGCCGGCCAGCTGCAGGCAGCCACCGACATGGCAGCCGACACTGCCGGCACCCATCACCAGCACATGGGGGACGGCCGTCATGCGCCCTGCGTCCGTCGCGGGGTCTGGCGGGCCACGGGACCGGCCTCGCGGTGGATCTGCTCCTGCAGTGGCCGCCCGCCACCCAGCATGAACCAGACTTCCGCGACCACGAACATCGGGCCGACCAGCAGGCCGCGGATGTCGTCGACAAAGGCGGGCTTGCGGCCTTCCCAGAAGTGGCCGACGAACTGGAAGATCCAGCCCACCACGAAACTCCCCGGCCCGGCCAGCAGCCAGGTCGTGAGGGGGGCCTGACCGAACGGGTGGGCCAGGGCGACGAGGATGCCGGTGGCGGCGATGCTGGACAGGGTGACGGTGGACACCCCCTGCCGGAGGTACCACAGGGCCACGAGCGCCCAGACCACCTGATGGACACCCACCGAGATGCCGCCGACGGGCATCTGCAGGCGCGCCAGCAGCACGCCGATGGCGAAGGCGATCAGGGGAATGCCCACGTAGTGCGTGGCGATGTTGCGCGGATCGCGGTGGTAACGTGCGTACTGGACCAGCAGGCTGGTGGACGGTGTCATGGCTGTCTCCGGGTAGTTATGGGCCGCTAGGATGCCGGCAACAGGACGCATCGTCTGTCAGAATCCCGACAAAGTCGAGTCAATCTTCATGGGCCCTTCGGACGCGCAACTTCCTGTGCCGGCAGCGCTGCTGGCAGCCCTGCAGACCGACGACTGGTTTGCCGGCTGTCCCGCTGCCTTCCAGCAGGCCCTGCGGGAGATGGGGCATCTGCGACGCCTGGCCCCCGGAGAACCCTTGTTTGCCCGGGGCGGGCAGGCCGACGGCCTGTGCTGCGTCACCGCCGGGGCCCTGCGGGTCGGCGCCCATGACATCGAGGGCCAGGCGGCCGTGCTGGCCTATCTGGAGCCGTACCAGTGGTTCGGCGAGATTTCCATGATCGATGGTCTGCCCCGCACCCATGACGCGGTGGCCGAGGTGGCCAGCCAGGTGCTGGTGGTGCCGCGCGAAGGCTTGCTGTCGTGGCTGGAGCGGGAGCCCGGGCACTGGCGCGACATTGCCCGGCTGGCCTGCCGCAAGCTGCGGGTGAGTTTCGTGGTGCTCGAGGAACTGGCCCAGCTGCCGCTGGAGGAGCGCGTGTTGCGCCGCCTGCGCCTGCAGGCCATGGGTTATGGGAGTCGCGACACGGCACGGCGTCGGGTGCGGGTGGCGCAGGAGACCCTGGCCCACATGCTGGGCGTCAGCCGCCAGTCGGTCAACCGCGCGCTCAAGCAGCTGGAAGCGCGCGGTGCCCTGCGTCTGCACTATGGCGAGATCGAGTTGCTCGACCCGATCCGGGGGGCTGGTTGATCAGCGTGGGCGCGTGTCCGGCGTGGGCATCAGGGCGTCGATCTCCTCCTGCATCGACTGCACCAGCTGGCTGTAGATGCGCAGCTTGTGGCCGCTGTCGCGCAGGCGTTCGGCCAGCCGCTGGGCCACGGCGGTCATGAGCTTGGCGGCGGTGGCCGGCTCTTCCAGGATCAGCGCTTCCAGCGCGTCGCGCGTGAGGACGGCGCACTTGACGTCGCTGCTGGCCACGCAGGAAGCAGAGCGTGCTCCGCCGTCGACCAGGGACATTTCGCCGATGAGGCTGCCGGGTCCGAGGACGGTCAGCGTGACCGGCTCGGTGCGCCGCGCCGCAATGGTCTCGACCGTGATTTCGCCATCCAGCACCAGGACCATGAAGCCGGTGTCGGTCGTCTCGCCCTGACGGATGATGGTGGTGCCCGCCGGGTAGCGGTGGGGTTGCATGAAGCCCACCACCGTCATGGCCTCGGCCTCGCCCAGCTGCATCAGGGCGGTGGGCGCGCGCAGCAGGTGAGCCGCTGCATGCGCGCTTTCGGAGCGGTCCACGGCCGCATGGCGCTGCGCCGCCGTGCGGTTCTGCGGGGCATGGCGGTTGCCGATGAACTTGTCGAACAGGGACATGGGGGGTGAGAGCGGTATCCCTTGATTGTGCCTTTCGACGGCGGTTTTGGCGCTGAGGATTTGCACGCGTGTGGCACATGGCTTGCTAACACCCGAACATGAGCCTGAATTTGCCGGCCGCGCTGGACCGCGGCGAACCCCTGACCGCGCCCGCCTGGCGCGAGACGCTGGGGCTGCTGCTGGCGTCCACCGGTGAAGGGGTGTACGGGGTGGACCTGGACGGGCGCTGCGTGTTCATCAACCCGGCGGGTGCGCGGCTGATCGGGTATGAGCCGGCGGAACTGATCGGCTGCAACATGCACGATCTGACCCACCATGCGCGCGCTGACGGCAGCCCGTATCCGGAGGCCGAGTGTCCGATCTTCAACGCCTTTCGCCGTGGTGTGCCTTGCCGCATCGACAGCGAGGTGTTCTGGCGGCGGGACGGTACGGCCATGGCGGTCGAGTACTCGAGCCATCCGATCATCGATGGCGGGCAGGTGCGGGGGGCGGTGGTGACCTTTGTCGACATCACCGAGCGCCGCCGGGCTGCCGACGCCCTGCACCGGGCCAAGGACGAACTCGAGCAGCGGGTGAGGGAGCGCACTGCCGAGCTGGAAACCGCGCTGCACCAGCTGCGCGAGCTGGCCGCCCGCGCCGAGATGGTGCGCGAGGAGGAGCGCACCCGCATCGCCCGCGAGGTGCACGACGAACTGGGCAGCCTGCTGGTGGCCATGAAGATGGACGTCAACTGGCTGGACAGGCGCTTGTCCGAGCAGGCCGCCCGCACCCCGCAGGAGGCCGACGACATGCGCAGCCGCATGCGCTGCAAGTGCCAGAACATGAGTCGCCTGATCGAAACGGCGGTGGACAACGTGGGCAGGATCATCACCGACTTGCGTCCCAGCATCCTGGACCACCAGGGCCTGTGGGCTGCCCTGGAGTGGCAGGCCCAGGAGTTCGCCGCGTCTGCCGAGCTGGCACTGGATTGGTGCATGACGGTGGATGAGGGGCTGGCGCTGCCCGAGCCGATGGCCATGGCCGTGTTCCGCATCTTCCAGGAGATGCTCAGCAACGTGGGACGCCATGCCCGTGCTGCGCACTTGCGCATTGACATCGGCCGCCAGGGCGACGAGCTGCAGATGACCGTGGAGGACGACGGTGTGGGCGCGCCGCCGCAGGCCTTCGAGGCGGCCGATGCCTACGGCATCATGGGCATGCGGGAGCGGGCGCGCCACTTCGGCGGCCGCCTGGACATCGTCAGCACACCGGGCGAAGGCACCCGCATGCGGCTGCGCGTGCAGTTGCCGGTGCCATCGCCCGAAGGAAGCGTCGCATGACGGCGATTCGTGTCCTCATCGGGGATGACCACCGCATCGTGCGCGAGGGACTCAAGCAGGTGCTGGCCGATGCGCCCGAGGTGCAGGTGGTGGCCGAGGCGCCGGACGGCGAGCAGGTGCTGGCCCAGGTGGAGGCCCTGGGCGGTCGCCACGGGCTGGAGCTGGTGTTGCTGGACGTGGCCATGCCCGGGCGGGACGGCATCGACGTGCTGCAGCGCCTGCGCAAGGCCCATCCGACCCTGCCGGTGCTCATGCTCAGCACCTATCCCGAGCGCCAGTACGCGGTGCGGTGCATCCGCATGGGGGCGGCGGGCTATCTGCACAAGAGTGCCGATCCGGACGACATGCTCGCCGCGGTGCGCAAGGTCGCGTCCGGGGGGATGTACGTGACACCCGCCACCGCCGAAGCGCTGGCGTCGGCGGTGGGCCGGAGCGACACGCGCGCCGGGCCGGAGGCCTTGTCGCACCGTGAGCATCAGGTCTACCGGCTGCTCACGCAGGGCCTGACCGTGACCGAAATTGGTGCACAGCTAGGACTGGCGCCCAACACCGTGAGCACCTACCGCGCCCGCATCCTGGAGAAAACCGGCACCAAGAACGATGTGGAGCTGGCGATCTACGCTGAGCGGCACGCCAGACCCGCCGCTTTGTAGGGCCAGCCCTACACGGTGTGGTCATTCCGTCGGTGATTTGCCGGTCGATGTCTGAACTGGCCCACAGCTGGCCCATACCTGGCCCGTTGCTTGCAATGAACACCTCGTCATCAACCAACGAGGTGTGCCATGTCCGAGTTCTTCGATCCCTACAACGCCGACCGTCCCCTGATGATGAAGTGCAGTTGCGGTCGCGACCACACCGTGGCCGATCACCATGCCGAGGTGGCGGCCGATGAGGCGGCGCGCGTGCTGCGCCAGCGCAGCGAGAGCGCCGAGTTCGAGGCTTACAGCAACGAGTTCATCGAAGCGACGCTGGTCAAGGCCATCTTCCCGCACGACGAGCAGCGCCGCCGCTTCCTGCGGGCGGTGGGCAAGAACACGGCCATGGCCGCGATCGCCAGCGTACTGCCGGTGGCCAGCCTGCAGGCGATGGCCCAGGAAAAGCGCACGCTGGAGAAGACCGACCTGAAGATCGGCTTCATCCCGATCACCTGTGCCACGCCGCTGATCATGGCCCACCCGCTGGGCTTCTACAAGAAGGAAGGTCTGAATGTCGAGGTGACCAAGACGGCGGGCTGGGCGCTGATCCGCGACAAGGTGATCAACAAGGAATACGACGCTTCGCACTTCCTCTCGCCCATGCCGCTGGCCATGAGCCTGGGGCTGGGATCCACGGCGGTGCCCACCAACGTGGCGACGATCCAGAACATCAACGGTCAGGCGATCACGATGTCGGTGCGCCACAAGGACAACCGCGATCCGAAGAACTGGAAGGGCTTCAAGTTCGGCATCCCGTTCGAATATTCGATGCACAACTTCCTGCTGCGCTACTTCCTGGCCGAGCACGGCCTGAACCCCGACACCGATGTGCAACTGCGGGTCATCGCGCCACCCGAGATGGTGGCCAACCTGCGCGCCGGCAACATCGACGGCTTCCTGGGTCCGGACCCGTTCAACCAGCGCGCGGTCTATGAAGAGGTGGGCTACATCCACACCCTGACCAAGGACCTGTGGAATGGTCACCCCTGCTGCGCCTTTGGCACCACGGCGGAGTTCATCCAGAAGAACCCGAACACCTTCGCGGCGCTGTACCGATCGGTCCTGACCGCTGCGGCCATGGCGCGCCAGCCCAAAAACCGCGAACTGATCGCCAAGGTAATTGCCCCGGCGCAGTACCTCAACCAGCCCGAGGTGGTGCTGCAGCAGGTGCTGACGGGCAAGTTTGCCGATGGCATGGGCAAGATCCAGAACGTGCCTGACCGCGCGGACTTCGACCCCATGCCCTGGCAGAGCATGGCGGTGTGGATGCTGACCCAGATGCAGCGCTGGGGCTACATCAAGGGCGACGTGAACTACCAGCAGATCGCCGAAAAGGTGTTTCTGATCACCGATGCCCGCAAGCACATGAAGGACCTGGGCCAGGAGTTCAAGGCCGGTCCCGCTTATGCCAAACACACCATCATGGGCAAGGAGTTCGATCCGGCCAAGGCCGCGGCCTATGCCAAGAGCTTTGCCATCAGCAAGGCGGGGTGATGCCATGAAGACCATGGGCAATCTGAACCTGCGCGCGGCGATCGTCTCGCTGCTGCTGCTGGTGTGCGTGATCGGTATCTGGCAGGTCGCCACGTCGACCGGCGGCACGGCGGCGGCCACGGCCTCGCTCAGCGCCGAGGAGATCGAGTACCTCAAGATGATGGGCAAGGACCCCGGGGCCACCAAGAGCGGTGGCTTTCCGGGACCGCTGGAGGTGGCCCGCACCAGCTGGGGCCATCTGTCGGACCCGTTCTATGACAAGGGCCCGAACGACAAGGGCATCGGCATCCAGCTGGCGCACTCGCTGGCCCGGGTGGGGCTGGGCTTCTTCCTGGCCATGCTGGTGGCGATCCCGCTGGGCTTCGTGATCGGCATGTCGCCGCTGATGCAGAAGGCCTTCAATCCCTTCGTGCAGCTGCTCAAGCCCATCAGTCCGCTGGCCTGGATGCCGCTGGCGCTTTACACCCTCAAGGACTCGGACGTCAGCGGCATCTTCGTGATCTTCATCTGCTCGATCTGGCCGATGCTGATCAACACCGCCTTCGGCGTGGCCTCGGTCAAGCGTGACTGGCTCAATGTGGCCGCCACGCTGGAAGTCAATCCGCTGCGCAAGGCCTTTCAGGTGATCCTGCCGGCGGCGGCCCCGACCATCCTGACCGGCATGCGCATCAGCATGGGCATCGCCTGGCTGGTGATCGTGGCGGCCGAGATGCTGGTGGGCGGCACCGGCATCGGCTACTTCGTGTGGAACGAGTGGAACAACCTCTCCATCACCAACGTGATCTTTGCCATCGGGATGATCGGCGTGGTGGGCATGCTGCTCGACCTGATGTTTGCCCAGCTGCAGAAGGTGGTGACCTATGTGGAGTGACGAGTCCCTGCGCGAGAGCGCGTCCCGCGTGGCCCCGGCGGCCACGCCTCCCAACCAGAAGGTGTCACCAATGTCCTCCGGATTCCTGAAGGTCGAACGGCTGGCCAAGGCCTACCAGGCGGCGCGGCCGGTGTTTGCCGACGTGTCTTTCGAGATGTCGCGTGGCGAGTTCGTCTGCATCATCGGTCACAGCGGTTGCGGCAAAACCACCATCCTGAACGTATTGGCCGGTCTGGACACGGCCAGCAGCGGCAACGTGTTCATGGACGGCCGCGAAGTGGCCGGCCCCAGCCTGGAGCGCGGCGTGGTGTTCCAGGGGCATGCCCTGATGCCCTGGCTGACGGTGCGCCAGAACATCGCGTTTGCCGTCAAGTCGCGCTGGCCCGACTGGGGCAAGGAAGAGGTCAAGGCCCAGGTCGAAAAGTACGTGGCCATGGTGGGCCTGTCCCATGCGATCGACAAGAAGCCCAGCGAGCTGTCTGGCGGCATGAAGCAGCGCGTGGGCATTGCCCGGGCCTTCTCGATCCAGCCCAAGATGCTGCTGCTCGATGAGCCTTTCGGTGCGCTGGATGCGCTCACGCGCGGCACGATCCAGGACGAGCTGATGGGCATCGTGCGCCAGACCCAGCAGACCGTGTTCATGATCACGCACGACGTGGACGAGGCCATCCTGCTGGCCGATCGCATCCTGCTCATGAGCAATGGCAGCGACACCGACAGCGGCTACCGGCCGGGCGGCCTGGTCGAGATGGTCAGCAACCCGCTGCCGCGGGAGCGCACGCGCGCCCAGCTGCACCACCTGGACGGCTACTACGAGCTGCGCAACCACATCGTGGATTTCCTGGTCTCCCGGGCGAAGGCCCACTGACCCTTCTTCTTCGTTCCGTTTGTTTCATCACCATTCCCAAGAGGCAACACCATGACCCGACTCGCCGTCACCGAGAAGATCATTTCCACCAAAGTCAGCAAGGGCCTGAGCTGGGCCGATGTGGCCAAGAAGGTGGGCCAGTCCAAGGAATGGACGACGGCTCTCTGCCTGGGCCAGATGACAGCCACCCCCGCCCAGGCCAAGGTGCTGGGCAAGATCTTCGGCCTGAGCGCCGAGGAGCAGAAGTGGCTGATGGTCGTCCCCTACAAGGGCTCTCTGCCCACCAGCGTGCCGACCGACCCGCTGATCTACCGTTTCTACGAGCTGGTCAGTGTGTATGGCACCACTTTCAAGGAACTGATCCACGAGGAGTTCGGTGACGGCATCATGAGCGCGATCGACTTCAAGATGGATCTGCAGCGCCAGCCCGACCCGAACGGCGACCGGGTGAACATCGTGATGTCGGGCAAGTTCCTGCCGTATAAACAGTATTGACCCCCCTGCGCCGCTGACGCGGCTTCCCCCCTGCTGCGCGGGGGGACGCCCCCTGTGGCCGCGCGAAGCCCGTTCCACGGGTGCCCTGGCTTGAAGGCACGTGCATCGTGTTGGTGTCAGCCGGCTGCGCTCTTGGGCAACAGCACCACGCCTGGCAAGTCTTTGAAGTGCGCATCGCAGGTCAGCAGTTCGGCGCCGTGTTTCACTGCCGTGGCGTAGACGATGGCGTCTGCGGTGGCGAGCTTGTGCTGGCGGTGCATGTCGGCTGCGAGCAGGGACGTTGCCGTGTCCAGCGGCTCCACCCGGCATTTCAGTGTGTAGGCGATCACCTGATCGGCTTGCGCTTCGCCCAGTTCGCGCCACAGCCACTTGGACAGCTCCAGCTGAACGATGGTGGGCACGATGCACAGGGACTTCTCGGGAATCTCCTTGGCGAGCCTTCTGCCGACCGCTGAACCCACCAGCCAGTCGATCCAGGCCGAGGTATCGACCACGCGCAAGGGCGCGACCATCAGAAGCGGTCCTTGCGGTCGCGGTAGTTTTCCCTGCGCGCGCCTTTGGCAATGCCGGCCAGTTCTTCCAGCTCGGGCACCGGCATCATCAGAACGCCTTTGTCCTTTGGGATGAACACGAATTCCTGTCCGGCTTCCCAATGCAGTTCCTCGCGGACGGACTTGGGAATGGAGACCTGGAACTTGCTGGAGAGGGTGGCGGTGGCAGGCACGTTCTGGCTCAGTTCTGATCGATGACGATTTGGTAAGAATATCGCAAAACTTCGCTGGAAGGAAGTCGACCCTTGCGGGACAATCCCGACATGCGCATCGAAACCCTGCGCCAGCGCCTGCGTGCGCTGGGCGCCAATCCCCGCCATGAGCAGCGCGTGCTGCGTCTCTGGAGCCAGGCCCTGCCGCAGACCGCGGGCAAGCGCCAGGTCGAGCATTTCCTGCCCGCGCCCCTGGTGGCCGAGCTGCCCGCCATCACCGAAGAACTGGCGGCATTGGCCCGGCTGGAATCCGAGCACCCCGGTGAGGACGGCTCGGCGCGCCTGCTGGTGCGTCTGGGCGATGGGCAGCTGGTCGAGAGCGTGCTGCTGCCGCGCGATGGCCTGTGTGTGTCCACCCAGGTGGGCTGCGCGGTGGGCTGCACCTTCTGCATGACCGGCACCACCGGTCTGATCCGCCAGGTCGGCAGTGCCGAGATCGTGGCGCAGGTGGCGCTGGCCCGCACGAAGCGGCCGGTCAAGAAGGTGGTGTTCATGGGCATGGGCGAGCCGGCCCACAACCTGGACAACGTCATGGAGGCCATCGAGCTGCTGGGCACGGCCGGCAACATCGGCCACAAGAACCTGGTGTTCTCCACCGTGGGCGACCCGCGCGTGTTCGAGACCTTGCCGCGCGGCCCGGTCAAACCGGCGCTGGCGCTGTCGCTGCACACCACCCGGGCCGATCTGCGCGAGCAGCTGCTGCCGCGCGCGCCCCGCCTGACGCCCGAGGAACTGGTCGAGGCGGGCGAGACCTACGCCCGCGCCACCGGCTACCCGATCCAGTACCAGTGGACGTTGCTCGACGGCGTCAACGACAGCGACGACGAGATCGAGGGCATCGTGCGCCTGCTCTCCGGCAGGTACGCCATCCTGAACATGATCCCCTTCAACACGGTCGAGGGCATGCCGTATGTGCGGCCGAGCTGGGAGAAGGCCGCCGACATCGCGCGGCGCCTGCACCGGCGCGGCATCCTGACCAAGCTGCGCCAGTCGGCCGGGCAGGACGTGGATGGCGGTTGCGGGCAGTTGCGGGCACGTGCGCAGAAGCCCGAGCGGCCGGTGCGGCGGGTGATTCCGGTCTCGGTGGTTTGACTCGTCGCGAGCGGCCCCCTGTTCAGGCCGGGCAACAGACAAGCACCTTAAAGCCGTCTTTCATCGAATTGCCAGATATTAAACATTTCTTTAATATCGAGCGCTATTTTGAAAGAAAGCTTTCACATGTCGCGCGTCACCGGCTCCTACGTCACGCTCACCACGCTGGGTGAACCGGTCAGGGCGTTTGTGCCATACCCGTTGCCACCGAGTGCGCCGGAGCTGGCAGACAGCGCCTGGATGGAGCGCAACCGCAGCGCCGAGCTGGCACTGGCGCGCCTGTCGGCGGTGGCAGGGCTGGTCCCGTCTGTGGACTGGTTGCTCTACAGCGCCATTCGCAAGGAGGCCCTGATGACCTCCCAGATCGAGGGCGCGCAGGCCACGCTGACCGACCTGTTCGACCAGGAAGCCGGGCTGGCGGTGAGCAATACCGACGATGTGGAGGAAGTCACCAACTACCTGCGTGCCTTCCGGCTGGTGCAGAGCCAGTTGCGAGACCCGGCGGGTTTGCCGATCAGCGTGCGCCTGTTGTGCGATGCGCATCGCCTGCTGCTCGATGGTGTGCGGGGTAACGGCAAGCAACCGGGTGAATTGCGCCGTTCGCAGAACTGGATCGGCGGTTCGCGCCCGGGCAATGCCGTCTTCGTGCCGCCACCGGCCGAGCAGGTGCCTGCTTTGCTGGCCGATCTGGAGCGCTTCATTCACGCGCCGGCAGGTGATCTTCCGCCCTTGGTCAAGGTGGCGCTGGTGCACGCGCAGTTTGAAACCATTCACCCGTATCTGGACGGTAACGGCCGCATGGGGCGCCTGCTGATTGGCACCCTGCTGGAGCACTGGGGCATGTTGCCCGAGCCGCTGATGTATCTCAGCGGCTACCTCAAGCAGCACCAGAGTGCCTACTACCGTCACCTGTCGGACATTCGCACCACGGGTGACTGGGAGTCATGGGTCGGGTTCTTTCTGGACGGCGTTCAGGCATCGGCAGCGCAGGCCGAGCAGGACATCGTGGCGCTGGCCAGCCTGGTGGCTGCCGATCGCCGGCGCCTGCTGCAACACCCCAAGGCCGGTCCGGCCAGCTACCGCCTGTTCGAGATGCTGCCCACCATGCCCCGCTTTTCGGTGGAGCGGGTGCGCGCAGCGCTGGGCACGAGCTTTCCAACCGCCAGCGCCGCTGTCAGGGTGCTGGAGGAACTGGGCATCGTCACCGAAATGACCGGGCAGAAAAAGAACCGCAGCTTCAGTTACGCCGCGTATGTGGCTCGGCTCAGTCGCTGATGGCTCTTGATCTCCGGCAGAAGCCTTACTCCCGCTCCAGCTCCAGATAGGTGCGGCTGGCGTTGCCCGGGTGCAGCTCGGCGGCGTTGAGCAGGCCCATCCACGGCTTGGCATCAAAGGCCTTGATGGCCGCGCTGATGTCCTGGCCCGCATCCACCGCCTGCTTCATGTGCGTGCGCAGGGTTTTCAGGTAGTCGCGCGTCTGCGCCTGGGCCAGGGGCAGGTCGCACACCTGGCCGTGGCCGGGCACGATGCGCGCAGGCTGCAGGGCCTCCAGCGCGGCAAAGTTCTCCAGCCAGCGGCCGGTGTGGCTGACCGGGATCACGCCCAGCATGCGGTCCACATAGACCACATCGCCGCTGAACACCACGCGCTGCTGCGGCACCCACACCATCACATCGCCGGGCGTGTGCGCACCGCCACGGTGGATGACCTGCACCGAGGTCCCGCCCAGGTTCAGCGTCTCGTCGTTGCCAGACAGCCAGCGCGTGGGCAGGGTGGGCACGGTGCCGTCGAGCTTTTCCTTCAGCTCGGGTTTGAGGGCCGCGATGTGGTCGCCACCCCGCTTCTGCAAATCGGCCTTGGCGTTGGCGTGAGCGATCACCTCCGCCCCTTGCCCGATGAAGTAAGCATTGCCCAGCCAGCGGTGGTCCTGTCCACCGGTGTTGATCACCCACTTCACCGGCTGCTTGGTCACCTGCTTGACCGATTCGTGGATCTTGCGGGCACCTTGAAAGCTCGCGCCGCTGTCGATCAGCAGCGCGCCGTCCGCCGTGACCACCAGACCGATGTTGGCGTTCAGCCCCTCGTTCTCGTAGGTGCGGCCCGACTTTTCGCCGATGAAGGCATACAGGCCAGGGGCGACAGCCTCGAAGCGGACCTCGATGGCGTGGACGAACGAGGAGAGGGTTAGCAGCAGGGCGGCCATCGTTGCGGCCCGAGCGCGGCGGGCTCTGATCTTCAGGGGCATGTCTGTCTCCGGGGATGTCGGTATCCCCCCGGAGTATGCACCCGTTGCTCCGTTCCGCCCAGCGTTCAGCCCGCCAGCGTCATCGGGCAGGACGTGGTCTTCACCCGCACGGTGGCGGGTTTGTGTTCGTAGGGCACCGGGCAATCGTCCAGGCCTGCGCCCCCGCGCCGCGCCACCAGCTTGGCCGCGATGGTGGCGGCCTGGCGCCCGATGGGTTCGATGTAGCGGCTGGCCTGGCCGTGGATGGTGATGCAGTCGCCCAAGGCATGGATGCGCGGGTGGCTGGTGGCCAGGGTGACCGGGTCAACCGCGATGCCCTGGTTCCATGTCAGGCCCGCGCTGCTGGCCAACCGGTTGGGGGTGGTCAGCCCGGTGGCCGCGATTACCTGGTCCACCTGCAGCACCTCGCTGTTGCTCAGGTGCAGACGCTTGTGGCTGCCCGCATCTTCCACCGTCTCGACAGTTTCCACGCCCACACCGCCGATGAAGCGGATGGGCAGATCCTTCCACGCCTGCAGCGCGGTCTGCCCGGCGCCTTGTGCCTGCCAGCGTGCCAGCGGCTCGGGTTGCGGGTCGATCAGGCTGACGCGGCAACCGGCCAGCGCCAGGTCGTTGGCCAGCTCACTGCCGATCAGGCCCGCGCCCACGATGGCCACATGGGGCGACACGCCTTCGGGCCACACACCGGTCTCTGGCAGACCCAGGCTTTCCCGCAGCCGGCGGTAGGCGTCCAGGTGGTTGATGCGCCAGCACAGCTCCGCCGGCAGGCTGGGGGGCAGCGCCACCTGTGCCCCATGCGCCAGCACCAGCTCCGAGAAGGGCAGGGTGCCGCGCGTGGTGCTCAGCGTCAGGGTACGCGGGCAGATGCGGGTGGCCTGCGTCTGGGCCATCAGACGCAGGCCCAGGCGCTCGGCCGCCTGCGCACCGGTCTCGCGCACCAGGCTGCCCAGGGCCAGTTGCTTGGCCAATGCCACCGACAGCAGCGGCTTGTCGTACACGTCGGCCGCGCAGCCGCTGACCAGGGTGATGGGCAGCGCAGCGTCCAGCGCGCGCAGTGCCTCGGCCATGGCCCAGCCGGCGCGCCCGCCACCGACGATCACCACCCCGGGCACTGCCTTGCCAGCCACGCGGGGCGCAGCTGCTGCCGCGCGAGGGGCCGAACCACCTGCAGGTCGAACGGGTGGCGTGTAGGGAGAAAAGTCGGCCTTGGTCACCCGGCACAGCGGGCACTCCCAGTCGTCGGGAATGTCCTCGTACCGGGTGCCTGGTGCCAGCCCGCTGTCCGGGTCGCCTTTGGCCTCGTCGTAGATCCAGCCGCAGGCGTTGCAGATGTACTGGCGGTACGGGATGGCGGGTTCGGCAGCGGGGCTGGACATGGGCGGCTCCAGGGCAGTCTCAGGGTGTCAGGCGGGCAGGGTGTCGGCACACAGGGCCGCCACTTCCTTGCGCAGGTGCTTGATGGCGGGCGTGACGATGGCCACGAACTGCGCCTCGCGCACGCGGCGCTGCACGTCCGAGCTCATCAGGTAGCCGCGCGCGCCCTGGTGCATCAGCGCCGAGTTGGCCGCGCGCAGGCACAGCTCGCCACCGGCCAGGCGGGCGCTCAGCACATCCAGAAAGTACGCGTCCGACGTGTCGTAGGGCGTCTCGGCCAGGCGGGCCACGGTGGCCAGCAGGTCATCGAACTCGGCCTGCAGCTGGTCGGGCCGGTCGTCCAGAAACTGGTTCACATGGCCCAGCTGGTCTTCCACCTTCCACATGCTGTCGATGGCGCCCTGGATGATGCCGGCCGCAATGCCACACTGCAGCAGCACAAAGGCGCCGCGGATACGCCGGATGTAGGGCTTGCACGGGTCGGCCACGATGTCTTCGGCGCCGATCACCAGGTCCTTGCACTGCACGGCGTAGGTGCCTGTGCCCTCCATGCCCGAGAACTTGGGGCAGGCCTTGAGCGTGACACCCGGTGCATCACAGCGCAGCATGAACATCACCTCGCGGCCCGGCTCGCCCTCCACTGTGGCCACTGCGCCAAAGTAATGGTCGGCCGCCAGGTTGCTCACCCATGGCAGCGTGCCGTTGATGCGGTAGCCGCCGTCCACCGGCGTGGCCTTGAGCAGCAGGTTCTCGATCTGCGCAAAGCTCTTCATCGGGTTGGACAGCCCGGTGCCCCCCAGCGTGGCGCCGCTGAGGTGGCGCTGCAGCCGATCGCCATGCAGTGCTTCGTTGTCCGAGGCGTCCATGTACAGCGCCGCCGCCGCCTGGGTCCACATCATGAAGGCGGTGGCGCCGCACACCTTGCCGGCCTCGGCCATGGCCGCAATCGCGTCCATGTAGTTGCCTGGCCGTCCGGGCTGGTCAATGTGCGCGCTCATCGCACCCACCGCGCCCAGCGCATGCAACAGGTCGGCCGGGTAGGCACCTTCGTCGATGGCCTGTGCGCGCTCGGCCAGCGGGCCCTGGGCGATGGCGCGCACGGCGGCCAGCAGGTCTTCGGTGCGGGTGGCGGCGGCCACGTCGGTGGGCATGTCGATGGCGTTCATGATGGGACTCCTCCTGTCGGGCTTCAGGCCATGGAAATGTCGAAAGGAATCGGATTGCGGATGGTGTTGGCCACCGGCGAATAGAAGTTGGCGTGCTGCACGATCTCTTCCAGCACCTCGCGCGGCGCGTCGCCTTCCACCAGCACCTTCACCCGCACCGCCTGAAAGCCCATCTGCGGTGGTGTCATCTCCAGCGCGCCACCGGCGCCCCAGGCGGCGGGGTTGCCGATGTCGCCTTCCAGAAACACCTCCAGCTTGCTCAGCTTCACGCCCTTCCAGGTGGCCACCGCTGTCACGCCCACGGCAATGCAGCCGCCCAGGCCCGAGAGCACGATCTCGCCCGGCGCGGGCGCGGTGTCCTGGCCGAACAGATGCAGAGGCTCGTCCACCACCACGGTGTGCTTCTCGCCCACGTGCGAGATCGAGCGGTACTGCCCCTCCATCACGGTGTGGACCTTGTTGGTGCCGCGGCGGGCCGGGTTGGCCTTGCCGCCGGCAGCGAACTCGGCCAGGCCCTGCGCATCGATGGGGCGCAGGTAGGCTTTGACGGTGGTGACGGGGTCGAGGGTGTCGGTGGTCATGGAAACTCCAGGTTTGAAATGAGAAGAGGTCAGGGAGATCAGGCGGCCAGCGGCAGGGGCGCAGGCGCCACCAGGGTGGGCAGGCCGGATTCGATCGGCAGGCTCGGGTCGCGCGACCACTCGTTCCACGAGCCGAAGTACATGCGCACATCGGTAAAGCCTGCCTGCTTGAGCGCCAGGAAGGTGTTGGACGCGCGCGCGCCCTTGAAGCAGTACAGGTAGACGGTGTCGGTGGGCGCAATGCCGGCGGTGGCGCACTCGGCCTTCACCTCGTCGGGCGACTTGAACACCGGCCCGGTGGGCGACGGCTTCATGAAGCGGTACCACTCGATCCACTTGGCCCCTGGCAGGCGCCCCTTGCGCGGCGCAAAGTCCTTGCCATAGGGGCTGGAACTTTCGCCAATCCACTCGTCCACATCGCGCACGTCCAGCAGCACGGTGCCGGTGCCCAGCGCTGCCTGCACATCGGCCTGCGTCAGCATCACGTCGGCCAGGGGCAGATCAGGGAAGGTGGCGGGGGTGGGCGTGGCGGCCTCGGTGGAGACGGGCAGGCCCGCGGCCTTCCAGGCCGAGAAGCCGCCATTGAGCACCTTGACCTTGGGGTAGCCCAGCCAGGTCAGCAGGTAGTAGCCCCGGCACGACTGGCCGTAGCCGCTGTTCATGGCGTCCTCGTAGAAGACGGCGGTCTCGGCGCCCGACAGGCCGGCATCGCCCAGCGCCTTGGCAAAGGTGGCCTTGAGCTCCTGCAGGCCCTCGGGCGTGGAGGTGGCCAGAAAAGTAAAGATCTCGCGCAGGTTGACCGCGCCGGGCACATGGCCCGCTGCGTAGGTGTCCGCGTCGCGGGTGTCGATGACGACCACGGGGCCGGCGGCCTGCAGCGCGGCCAGCTGGTCCGGAGAAATCAGGGTGGCTTCAATGCTCATGGGGACCTCTGAATCAGGGCAAAGGCAAGATCGCCTGAGCCCTTCATCGCAACCGCCGTGCCAGGGTGGTGGGCGGTTAAGTCGGTGAGCGGAAGTGGTTGATTTGCTTGGATTTTTGCCGGCTGCTGGGGTCTGTGAGGCGGTTGTGTCAGATCACGTCGGCTGACATTGGGTTAACACAATGTCGACACTTTGGCGGACGGCCGATGTGTGCAGTCTGCAGTTGCCGACGTTGGCAATCGGCCAAAGAGCGGGCGAGGTCGGCCTTGTTGGCATCGGAGCCCTTCGTGGTCCGTACTTCATGCCGTGGGCTGTCCCCCTGGGTCGTCCGGTCCGAGGTGTTTGTTCATCGCTCTCCTCGCCGGTACAATTTTGCTGCTCAGCCAGATTCGGCTGGCGTCACTTTTTAGAGGCTGGATGTTGGAGATTGCAGTAGTCCGATAACCTGATCCTGGCACTTGCTGGGCATCCTGGTTATCGCGATCACAAACGATTGGCAGGTCGTTGCTAGACGGTCTGCTGGTTTTTGTTCGTCCGGATTACTGAGCATTGATTTCCAACATGAACACCTCCAAGCTGAAGCAACAGCTTCCCGATACGCGTGCCTGTCATGGCCGCAACTCTCCCCCTGACACTGGCGATGACGCCAAAGAGGCCATCGCCAGAGTAACTGCCGTCGATCGAGGGCAGTACGTCATCACAAATGCGCAGGGCGAAGTACCCGCGAAGCTCACGGGCAGGAACCTCTACATCAGCGAATCGCCTGTTGACCTGCCCTGCGTTGGCGATTGGGTCCGCGTCAGCTATCACGACGCCGGTGCCCATGCGAGCATTCTTGAAGTGCTGCCCCGAACATCGTTTCTTCGACGGAAAAGGCCCGGCAGTGGCATCGGTTTCCAGATGATCGCCGCCAATATCGATGTGGCCTTCATTGTTCAGTCTTGTCACTTTGACTTCAATGTGCGAAGACTCGAGCGCTACCTGGTGATGACGAGCGAAGGGCACATAGAGCCCATCGTGCTGCTCACCAAGATCGATCTGATCCGTCCGGAGGCGCTGGAGCAGCTGATCTCGACGATTCGCGGTGCGGGCATCGGCGCCCGGGTCATCCCGATCAGCAATGTCAGTGGAAGTGGCATCGATCAGCTGCGCGCGCTGATCGAGTCCGGCAAGACCTACTGCCTGCTGGGATCATCAGGGGTGGGCAAGACGACGTTGGTCAATCGCTTGACCGGCCATGCCAGCCGGGCAACCAATGCCGTCAGCCACTCCGGGGAAGGCCGCCACACCACCACCCGGCGGCAACTCGTTGCACTCGAAGGCGGTGGTTTTCTGGTGGACATGCCGGGCATGCGGGAGTTGGGCGTCCTCGGCGTCAGCGAGGGGATCGATGACAGCTTTGCCGACTTGCAGGCGCGTTCATTGAACTGCCACTTCAGCAACTGCACGCATGCCAGCGAACCAGGTTGCGCCATTCGAGACGCCATTGCCAGGAATGAAGTGGATGCGGCTCAGTTTCAGAGCTATCTGAAGCTGAAGAAGGAGTCTGAATATCTCGAGATGACCCATCACGAAAAACGCCAGAAGGACCGGAACTTCGGCAAGCTTGTGCGCTCGGTGATGAAGTCCAAGCGGCGCCAGGATGAGTGAGCCCAATGGCTGAGGGTCAGTTGCCGAATGGCAGCTCCCAGCCTAGACCTGCCTTCCCATTAAAGACGGGCAGGTCTGCAGCGGTTGCCGCCAATCGCTGACGAAGCTTCAATGTCGACTGTGGGAGCAAGAGGGGCACCTGCGCTCTCTCACCCGGGTCTAGGCGAGCAAGTCGGTTCAGATGATTAACAGGCTGCTAGGCGTGAACCCGGTTCGATGTCAACTACGAGTAGACTCCGCCCGTCTTCGACGCTTGCTGACGCTTGATCGGCTAAGTACTGGGAATCCAGATTCAAAGAGAATAGCCACCCATGGGTGCAGAACCACAAACTCGCGAGACTGCCTGGGGCAAGTTCACTACTCCCCTTCGATACCCTGGCGGCAAGGGTCGCCTGGGTCCCTGGATCGCAGAGATCATGCGCCACAACCGTATTTCCGGGGGATGGTACATCGAACCATATGCTGGCGGTGCTGGCGCAGCGCTCTTCCTGTTGACTCAGGGATATGTTGATCACATCGTCATCAATGATGCAGACCCGATCGTGTACGCCTTCTGGAAAGCGGCCACGGAACGTAACGCCGAACTGCTGGCCAAGATTCAGAAGACGCCCGTTACGATGGAAACGTGGCGGCGCCAACGCGAGGTTATCGCTGCTCCTGAGAAACACAATTTGGTCGAGGTGGCATTTGCTACATTCTTCCTGAATCGGACGAATCGCTCGGGAATCCTTTCCGCAGGGGTCATCGGCGGTAAGGCGCAGACTGGCGACTATAAGCTCGACGCGCGCTACAACGTTGCGGACCTGATGTATCGCATCAAGACAATCGGGGCGTACAAAAGTCGCATGACCGTTCTCGGCATTGATGCGCTTGATCTTTTGACCGATGTGGCTCCTGGCTTTCCCAGAGAGTGCTTGGTCTATCTGGATCCACCGTACTACGTAAAGGGAAGTCTTTTGTATCGCAACCACTACGTCCATGAGGACCATGCAGCAATCGCAGAGTGTGTTGCGGATGCAGCCTACCCACTAATCGTCACGTATGACGACTGCTACGAGGTTCGCCAGCTTTACAGCTCGTTCGAATCAACGAACTTCGAACTGCACTACTCAACGCACTCAGCGAGACCGCTCACCAGCGAGATCCTGTTCTATCGGAACATCGAGTTGCCGTCTGCGCCGGCAATGACTCGTGCCACTCACTTGGCCCAGCACGCGCGAACGAAAGGCGCGATAGCCTCCCAAAAAACATTGAGCGCCTGATAGCTGGGGATATGCGTCTCGCGGTGCATCCACTTCTGCAGCGTCTCGATGTGCAGCAATTCGCTGCTGCTGATACCCGGATCGGCTAGACGGCAGACGATGTCACATTCAGACGCATCAAGTAGACCGGCCGATTTCATGTGCTTGGCGCTCTGAAATACGCTCTTACCGAGAGTTTTGCTTGGCAGCGAATGAAGTGACACGTAGTGGGCATCGCTTAGCTCGATTAGATGGCGTAGCAGCATTCCGACAGCCAAAGGGGTGGCATTGGAACCGCGCACCTTGAGCTTGCGGATCTCGGCAACAATGGTAGCCGCTTTGGCTTCTGACGCAGGGATAGAGATGCCGGGAGAATACCTACCGAACAGCCGGTCGCGCTCGCTTGCCGGAATTGTGGGCGTAGGTGCCGCACGCGGAGTCGATGGGCCGGATGGGTCCGGGGCAGACGAACCGCTAGGTGCTGGGTTGGGCGCCGGAAGCGGCGATGTCGGCCCACTGCTAGGGGCGCCTATGGGTGAGCTCGGACTGGGCGCCTCGTCCGAACTAGTCGGTGCCGGTCCAGGCGCCTCAATCAATCCCTGGAGTTGACCCGCTTTCGTGGACGGGTACTGGTTTGATAGTCAAACCGTTTCGGGTGTTGTCTCGGCATGCACACGGGCATCCTCGACGACATCAAACAGGGCTTCGTTACTCCTTTCAAAGTTCAGGGGTGAGAGGTAGCCCAGGCCGCTGTGGCGGCGCCTGGGGTTGTACCAGCCTTCAATCCAGGTGAAGACAGCCATGCGTGCCTGCGCCTTGCTCTGGAAGGTGCTGCGCTCGATGAGTTCGCCTTCCAGGCTGGCAAAGAAGCTCTCGGCCATCGCGTTGTCGTAGGCATCGCCCACCGTTCCCATGGAAGGCCTGACCTGCATCTGCTGGCAGCGCTCGCCAAAGGCAAGGCTGGTGTACTGACTGCCCTGGTCGCTGTGATGAATGACATCCTTGGGCTTGCGCTGCTCCAGCG